>JAFYVO010000185.1 GCA_017549085.1 Thermoguttaceae bacterium | reverse complement strand
TTTCCAGTTCCAAGTCGATTGTAATTGTTCGAGGGTGATAATCGTTCGTTCGTGAAATTTACAGTCGTATAAGACGGCGTCGGTAAAATCGGCGCCGGTTAAATCGACGTTTCGAAAGAGGCAATTGCGTAATATCGCTTTCCTAAAGTCGAAATTCTTATAATCGAGGAGCCGGCGTTGATCGCCGCTTCTGCCGATAGCAATATGTTCGTAAACTCCGGCTTGAAAGTTTTGCGTTTGTTTGAGTTGTTCCGCCGTAAGATTGCGAAATTCGCCTTGCAGGGCTATGTCGGTGAAATCGTAGTCGGCGCAATCTTTGAACGCCATTGTGGGGATAGCGTTCCAATTATGAATACTTTGGTAAAATCCAGGATTTATTTTCTTGCTGAAAGAATTGGTCGACTTCAGTTGCTCCACTGTCAACAAACTTGCGACGAAAGGTTCGCGAGGATAGCGCTGGACGTCGTTCCCGCCAAAACTCGCGTTGTGGAATTTACAGTCGATAAAGCGCGTATATTCGTCGGTTTTAACGTCGCGTAAGATAGCGAGCGAGAAATCGCACCGAACGAAATAGGCTTGACGTAAGTCAGCGCGAGTAAAATCGCACCCGCCAAAGTCTACGTCTTCGAGGATTATGTTGTTAATTTGCGCGCCGACAAGGTCGAGGCACCGTAAATTGAGGCCGTTTGTAAGTTTTATCAATCGCGGACTCTGAAGGCTGTCGCGGCCTCTAACCAAAAGATGAGACGACGGGTCAAGACGTATGTAATCGTCTTCAATTAGATTAGCGGAGACGACAAGGGGATTTTCCGGAAGCGGGTTCTCAAGGTTTAAAGGTTCGCCTTTCGGGGGGGGAGTAAGACAAACGCAAGGAACGGCGTAACTTGCGATAAAAGCGCACGTCGCGACGGCGGCGAGGAAAAAGCGTTGACGTTTCATAGCGTAAGCTCCTGAATAATGCGAGTAAGCGAGTAAGCGACGCAAAGCGCGCCCCGACGCCGCCGCGCAAGTTCGCGGCGACGTCGGGAGAACACCTTTTAATTCAGCGGTTCAAGCGAGATATTGCTGAAACGTACTCCGCTACCGTGATGGCTTTGTAAATAAAGGTGATCATTATTCGTTTCAGAATTAGGCAACTGGTAAATATACGTAGGCGTTGACTCGTTATTAAGATAGACTGACAAAAGACGAGTGTTCTCCGTAGTAATGTTGTTGATGCGAATTTCAATATGGTTTGTATTTTTGTATGTGTTGTAATACTTTTCAAACCATTGTTGATACCACGTAGTGGACAACGGGGCGGTGACAGAGAAGTCTTCAAAAGTAATCTTAGGAATAAGCGAAGTCTGATTGTAAACACAACCGCTAAGCAATTGCGCTAAATTTTCAGTAGCATAACCTGTAATTTCGACGATAGGATCTCCGGTCTCTTCGTCAATTTTGACGCCATTGATAAATCTATTCAAGCCTTCGCTTTCGTTACCATTACCTAACATAAGCATAATGGCTTGCATATCGAGGATTGCCACTTCGGGAACGCCGGAAAAGCCGCCAATTTTCACGCCGCTATTGCCGACGAAGCTGAGTTTTTGCTCGTCAACCTTTTCTCCCGGCTTTTCGACTTTTTTAATTATCTTTCCGTCTTTATTGCTGTCTCCCTGTACGTAACCATAGTTTCCGTCTTTCGTAACTTCGGAATAATCTTCGTTATGAAGAAATTCATAATTAAACGAAAGCGTGAAACCGTCGGTAAACGCTTGTCGCGAATAGGCGCAACCTTCTTTTTCGGTAATAGACGAGCCTGGCTTAAGCGGGCCGACGGCGCCTTCTCGGATAGCGTAAGTCGTTAGCGAACCGTCTTCGCCGATTCGCCAGCCGCTGGGAACAATCCAATCGCTCGCGTCGTTTCCGTCTTGTACGTCGAAAGATACCGTGTCGCGGTGAATTTCGACGTCGCCGTCCCAGACGATAACGTGAATTTTGTCGAAACCGTTCGCAAAGCCGGTGTCCGTCTCGGCTTTTATCGCTCTGACGTAAAACTCCTTGGCGACGCCGAGTTGTAAATATTCCGAAACGGGTTTCTTAACGTTCGATTTGATAATCGAATTGGCGTCGCCTTTAACGCGATAAATCTCCAGATTCTTCGTGTAACTAAAACTAACGCGAATGTTAGAGGCGTCGGAAGAGAGGAGAGGCGAATCTGTCGTTTGGAGATTAACATATATTGGAACGTAAGCGTACTCGCGATGAACGCCCGTCGCATTGCCGAAATAGGTGATCGGTTTTCCGACGCTTTCCTCCATTGCTTCTTCGGCGTCGGCGCGTATTGGATTTTCCGTTTTGTCGTTGATATACCCGTTGTTGTCGGAGTCGACGTCGAGGTCGATCCAGTACGACGTTGTTTTTAGCGAAGCGTCGTCGTTATGAACAATCGGAGGCGTCGCCGAATCGCCGTCGTCGAGCTTAACTTCAAGGCCGGCCGCCGCGTCGCCGCCGAAAACGCCTTCGCAGACGCCCGCGAAATGGTAGCCGGTTCCCGCCGTCGAATCGACGACTTCAACCGGTTCGCCTTCCGCGCCAAGCGGTTCGAGCGGAATCGTGCCGGCGTCGTTTTGCCAAAATTCGACGTTGTTGCCGCCGACGGTTACGCTCGCTTCCAACGTATGGTTTCCGTAATGGGCCAACCACGCGACGGCGACAAATTTACGCAAGTCGTTTTCGTTCGCGACGGCGGCGCTTTCTTCGCGGTCTTCGACGCCGTTTAGATTATCGTCGTCGTTATTGATCGGGACGTAACACGTTTCGTCGGCGGTCGATTGATACGGGTCGAGCGTTCCGTCGCCGTCGTAATCGAAGTAGAGTTCGGCGATAGCGCCGTCTTTGATTTCGACGGCGGCGGTCGTCGGTTCCGCGAGCGGATTATAGTCGGCGCCTTGTCCGTTCCAAGTCGCGTCGAGGAGGCGCAGGCGCGCTTTTTCGCCGAGTTGTTCGTTCGGCGGCGCGGCGGTAAGCGCGGCGTCGATAAGGTAATTCGGGTTGAAAAGTTCGCCTTCGTCTTCCCAGTCGAAAACCGGATTGAGGCGCAGGAGCGCTTCCGTCTTCGACGCGGGAATGACGCCGGAACAATCGTAACGCCAAAGAGGGGCTTCGCTTTGGTTCGGCGTCGACGAAAACTCGAACGACGCGAGGTAAGCGTCCGCGCTTTCCGTAGCCAACGGCGACGTCGACAGCGCGTAGTCGACCGTCGGTTCCGCGTCGTAATTTGACTCGCTGTTGTAAAGAGCTTCGAAATCGACGGTTACGGAGTAAGTCGCGTCGCCGGTAACGAGGGCGGCGAGTTCCTTAACGTCGTCGATTTCCGCGTTCGTCGCGTCGGCTTTCGTTAACTCTTGAACCTTCGCGTCGATTTTCGCGGCGACGTCGGGGTTTTGGTGTTCGCGCTTAAACGTGTAGTAACCGTAATCTTGCTCGACGTCCGCGAGACGTTCGGTCGCCGTTGAATCGCTCGCTTCGACGCTGACTTTCCAATGGTCGTCGTCGACGAACGTCGCGGTTACGGAGCTTGATTCGAATATAAAATCGTAAGACTGCGCGTACGAAGAGCCGCCGCTGACGACGGTCGGCGTCGGTTGTTCGAGTGTTGCCGTAAAGTCTTCGAGCGATTCCGGTTGCGCGTCGTTGATCGGAAGGACAAAAAATTGGGTCGAGCCGCCGGAATAGGTAAAACAAGAA
>JAFYVO010000184.1 GCA_017549085.1 Thermoguttaceae bacterium | reverse complement strand
TCTTGTTCGCCTCCAAGAATCAACGAGGGAAGGGAAACGCCGCGGCGGAGATAAAGGAAACCGACGCCCTTCGGTCCGTTGAACTTATGCGCCGAAGCCGTTAAAAAATCGACGTTTAACGCGCGAACGTCGAGCGGAATATGTCCGACCGCTTGCGTCGCGTCGGTGTGAAACGGAACGCCGAACCTTCGCAAGAGCGCGCCTGATTCCGCAATCGGTTGAATCGTTCCGATTTCGTTGTTTGCAAGTGTAATTGACGTAAGGTTTATGTCGGCTGCGTTTGCGTCTAATATCTGTTGCAACGCGTCGAGCGAAACGACGCCGTCGCGGTTGGACGGCAGGCAATCGACGGCGACTCCTTGTCGTTTCAGCGCTTCGCACGAGCGACGGATCGACGAATGTTCGAGCGTCGACGTAACAACGCGGCCGGCGCCAAGTTTGCAAGAAGGCGCGGCAACTTCTTGGGCGGCAAGGTTTGCGGCGTTAGCGCGTTCTCGTCCAACGGTCGTTAAAATCCAAGCGTTCGCTTCAGACGCGCCGGAGGTGAAAACGATTTCGTCCGCGGCGGCGCCGATCGCTTCGGCGATCATACCGCGCGCTTCCTCGAGCGCTCGCTTCGCCGCGACGCCCGCCGAGTGTTGACTCGACGGATTGCCGAACGAATCGCGAAGGAACGGAAGCGCTTTTTCTAGCGCGGTTTGCGAAAGCCGCGTCGTTGCCGCGGCGTCGGCGTAAACTCGAATTTGCATCGCTAATATCGGTATTCGATTTTGGGAACGTCGCGATTCGCCGACGTGTCGAACTCGCCCGGTTTCAAAATACGCATCTGATTTTTTACCGCTTTGCGCATCTCAAGCGCCGGATTCAAACAGTACTCGACGAACTCGCAAGGGTCGATATCGTCTTTACTTCGAGCGTGCGGGAAAAGGAGTTTCAGCAAACCCGAGCAAAGACGCTTAATCGCCGTCGTGTCGCGCCCGTCGCTCGATTCCGGAATGATTAGCGCTTCGTTAAGTATTGCCGAATAATGGTTTTCGTCGCGAAGCAAATGCAGAATTTCGCCAAAATATTCAACGTTGAGCCCCCAATCGTTCGCGATTAAATCGGTGCGCAAGCGCGGAATTTCCCAACCGGGGATAATGCCGTGAATCCGGTCGAGCACCTCCGGATGACGGAACATCGGGTTGATGTTCTTCACCATATTGACGTTAACGTCGAATTGCTCCGCGGCGACGTTTCCTAAAACGACGATACCCGCGGTCGCGATCGTTTTGGAGCCAAAGCCGTCGACGCTACCGTATTCCATATAATGTTTTAACGCGGTTTGGATATCGTCGGGGTCTTTGAATTTCAACGATTGAATTTCGTCGAACGCGACAAAGTCGAACAAGGTGATCAGCCCGCCGCGATTTTCCTTGTTGTCGTAAAGAAGCGCCGCTCGGCTGATCGTGCCGCTGCCGCCAACGAGCCAACCGCGCTTGCTGATTTTTTGGTAAACATAACTCTTGCCCGTGCCTTGCGGGGCGAGTTCCATCAGGTTGACGCGCGGTTCGACGAAAGGCAAAAGACGTTGCAAGACGTAAAGTTTTTGTCGCGTCGAGGCGTAACCCGACGGATTGTAGTCGATCGAAAGGAGGAGCGCGTCGATCCACTCTTCCGTCGTAAACTCGCGTCGATTCTCGCAATAAGTCTCTAAGTCGACGACGTAAGGGCAGAAGGGCGAATAATCGGTCATTCGGATTTCGCCCTTGGAGCGGTTCTTGCCCGACTCGTCGACGGCTCGGCTCAACTCGACGACGCCCCAATTCTCGTAATCGCCGAGAAGCGCGTTCGTCCATTCAGCGACAACCTCGCTCGCGATCGTTCCGCAGGCTCCGTTTTTTTTGCCGCCAAAGTCCGGAAGTTCAAAGAGCGTTTTGCCCGACGCAACGTCGACCGAAACGCGGATTCGCGCTAAAAAACGAACCGATTCGCCGCTAACAAGACGATATTTGAATTGTTCAAATTCGTCTCGGTTTGGTATGTAAGTCTTGATGTACGCGTAAATTGAGTCGAAGTTGGGGACTCCGTCGAAGTCGGAAAATTTCATTAAGAGCCAGTCGCGCATATACGACGGCAAGCTCAAACGCGAAAATTCCTCCGAATGTTGCGGCGACTTTAAAACGGCCATATCGGAGAAAACGTCTTTAATTTTTTGTCCGATCATTGAATCAATCGCTTTTCTTTATTTTAAGAACAAAGCGCAACCCTGTTCTTTAAATTCTTCAATCTTAACTTTTAGGTCGTCGACGTCGCAATCCAAATATTCGGCGAGACAATCGAGACAATAAAACTCTTGCGCGTCGGAGTCCAAAATCTTTTGGGTTAGCGCGATTTCGTCCTTTTTTAACGCTTTCCGACACTCAACGCAAGTCTTTTTAACAACGGCCATTACCAAAGACCTCCCGACGTGTTTTTACGGATTCCCTTGGTTTCGACCGTAAGGTGGTACGACGCGGCTGTTTTGCCGTCGGCGACAAGAGTTAGCGTCACGGATTCCTTGCTCAAACGTTGGAATTGAACGCTCCATTTTTTCGCTTTAACGTTGTCGCTCTCGGAGGAACAAGTGCACTCGCCGTCGGTCGTTTGGGCTTCCAACGTCGTAATTGCTTGTTCGAAAAAGACTTCAAGCAGCGCCTTGCCGCCGCTTTTAACGAGTTTTTGCGCCCCAAGTTTACAAGCGGGAACCGACGGCGCCGCGCTTTTTTTACT
>JAFYVO010000183.1 GCA_017549085.1 Thermoguttaceae bacterium | reverse complement strand
GCTCTTGAATGGATTCTTCTTGAAGTCAATCAAATATAAATCCGCCTCGCGGCGATTTCTTCTTCGTCGTCGAATTCAGCGGCCAACGCTTCGGCGACCAACGCGGCGTCGACGGCGGTTCGCGCCGCCTTCGGAACGGCGACGACTTCCGTCGGATTCGCGAGCGTGTAAACGCCTTCGGCGGTTTCGACGTCCGACTCGAGAACCGCGCTCGACGCCGCAAGACTCGGTTCCGCCGAGTAGAAGGAGTCGGAAACGCCGTTCGCTTTGGAGCCGTACGCGAGAACAAACTCGGTAAGGTCGGAACCGACAATCTTCCCGTCGGCGTTAAAGTCGAAAACGCCGCAGAACGTCAAATTATTCGGCAGATAAGCGACTTCGGCGCCATAAGAGAGGACGAAGTTCGTAAGGTCGTTCGCACCGACGGAGCCGTCGTCGTTCGCGTCGGCGGCGACCGGGTAAACGACGAGATCGGTCGGCGCGGCGACGGTCGCGACGGCGGAACCGTTGACCGACTGCGACGCGGCGACGGCGCTAAAGTCCGCGGAAACGCTCTTGATAACGCCGTCTTGCGGAATCGCGATCCCGCCTTCGTAAACGCCGACGGCGTTGACTTTCGGAGAGAAACGAACGCGAGCGACGAGCGCCCAACCGTCGGAGGCGGCTTTCCCGGTCGCGGAAACGGTCGCGACGCCGTTGGCGACGGAAATCGACGCGTTGAAACCGGTCGCGTTTTCAACGCCGACCAACGTAAAGTATTCCGGATTAAACTTCAACGCGGCGGAAGCGGTCGTAACGACGCCGGCGCCGTCGGTCGTCGCCCAAACGTCGATATAGAAGTTCGACCATTCGTCGAGCCAAGTTCGTTCGGTCGCGAGCGCGGCGGCCAAATTCGCGCCGGGAGCGGCGGAGGCGGATTGGCAAACGAACTTCACGGAACCTCCGGAAGTTTCGCCGCCTTCGGTGTTTAAGAAAACGCCGACTTTCTTTCCTTGCGCGAGAATCAGGTCGAGCGACGCGTCGTTGTTAAAACGCCCGACGGTCAACGCGCCGCCCGTTGCCGTCGCGCCCAACGATTTTCCGGCGTCGAAAATGGAAGCCGTTCCGTTGTTGAGAAACCCGAAAACGTTCGACTTGCCGGCGGTCGTATTTTGCACCGTCGCGACGTCAAGTTTGCCGTCGCCGTTCAGGTCGGCGAGCGCCAACCCGGTCGGCGCGACGCCGGAAATATACGGCGACGAAATCGTCTCGACCGCCGAAAGCCCGGCCGCCGTTTGCAGATAATAGGCGATATGCGCGCGGTTCGAACCGGACGCCGAATTCAAGACGACGACGTCGTTCAAGCCGTCGCCGTTAATATCGCCGATCGCGGCGGCGGTCGGCTTGTAATCGCCGGACGCGACCAAACCCGTCCCCGAGCTCAACGTCGTCGCGTTGAAAGTCGAACCGGTGTTTTTCAAAACGGAAATCGAGTTTTTAGCGGAATTTACCGCGACAATGTCGTCGAGTTCGCCGCCGTAAATCGAACCGACGGTCAACGAGGTCGCGCCCAAAGAGCCCAAGCGATACGAGCGCGAAGAATTCAGCGTCGTCGCCCCGGCGGAAACAGTCAAGCGCAACATTTCGACGTATTGCGCGCCGGAAGTCGTTTGCGACAACACGGCGATTTCGTCGACGCCCGCTTGCGAGAAAGAGCCAACCGTAAAGTCGACGAAGGCGGAAACGGCGCGCGACGCGACCGGCGCAAAGGTTCCGTCCGAAATTTGTTGGAAAATTTGCAGGTTCGTCCCGACGGTGAAATCGGAACCTTCCGCTTGATAATACGCCGCGACGTCAATCAAACCGTCGCCGTTGAAATCGCCAAAGACGGCTTTTTTCGCCGTTTGCCCAAAGGTCGCGACCGTTTTCGCGTTCGTTACGGAACCGTCTTCCTCGGCGTCGGCGACGGTAATTTGGGTCGCGCCGACGAGAAGCGTTTCGGTCTTGCCGTCGCCGTCGACGTCGCCGACGTAAACGGAATGATAGCTCGGCGTCGTCGAAACGACCGCGGTTTGCTTAAATTCCAAGCCGTAAGTTCGCGAAGTTTCGCCTTGGAAGACGACGTAAGACGAACCGTTGGCGACCAAAAGCTCCGGCGTCGCGACCATTCCGCCCATATTGCCGATCGCGGCGACCGACGACGCGTTCAGGGTCAGCCCGTCGCACGCAACGACGTTGGAGGTAAATTTGACGCTTCCGTCGGCAAAGGCGAAATCGTTCAACGTAATGACGGAAGAGTTTTTGCCGATCGTCCCGCCGACGATCAACACGCCGTCTTTTTCGACGACCCATTCGACGACGACCGAACCGAGCGAGCTTAAATCGGCGACGTATTTTTTCGGCGTCGTCGCGCTAAGATCGGTCAGCACAAGCGCGTTCGATTGCGAAGAGCCGCGGTCGATCGAGACGACGCACTCCTTGCCGCCGATCGTCGCGACGCCGGTCAGAATCGGGTCGTCGGTCGTCGAAGAACCGGAAAGGTTGAGCGAAGTCGCCGACTTGCCAAAATTATTTTCGCCGACGCCGGAATAAATCAACGTTTGACGCGGGGAGGCGCCGCCGCTTCCCATCGACAACGTCGCCCCCTGAACGAGCAAATCGGCGCCGGACGCGGTTTCGCGAAGCGCGACGTCGAGCGAAAGGAAGGCGAGCCCGGAACTCGGAAAAGCCGAAACGTCGAGCGCCGTCGTCGACTTTTTAGTAAACGTATAATCGGCGGAACCTTGGTAAACGGTCGCCGTAAGCGCGAGTTTGGCCCCGGTCGTCGTTTGCGAAACAACGACGAGATCGTTGATTCCGTCGGAGCCGACGACGTCGCCAAAAACGACCGGCGAGTCGTTCGCGTCGATCAGTTCGGCGATCGCGATCGACTTTTTCAGAACGTAAGCCCCGGTTTTGTCGTTCGCGTAAACGTCGAGCGTTTTTTCGCTGTAATTAATCGTCAACAGCTCGTCGACTCCGTCGGCGTTCAGGTCGGAAAGTTCGCAGAAATTCGGCGCGCGCTCCGAAAGGTCGATCGAGTATTCCGACGCCGTCGCTTCAAATTCGGTCGTTTTTTCCGGCGCGAATCCGCCCCAATCGGCGTTCAGCAGCTCGCGATTTTCCAACGCTTCAAGCGAAAGACGCCGCGCCGACGGCCGAGAACTGGAAATTTTTCGTTCGAAAATACGTTGAAAAAGGTCTTTTTTCATAATCGTTGCCTTCGTTTGGACTCAAACCGGAAATCCGATTGCTTTACTACCAACGCTGAAAATTACTCTATTTTTCCGCCGTCAAAATTGCCAACGTCCAACCGTCGTTCGCGCGGGCGTCCGCCGACGACGTTTTAGCCCGACGAACGTCGACGCTAATAAAAAATAGGACGTTTGCGAAAAAAAAAGGTTCGCGCTTTTATTCCAAAAAACACTTGAAAACCGACGTTCCGGCGTTAAATTCGGAACGCCGTTCCCTATATATCCGCCGCCTCGGAAAGGTTCGCGACGTTTGAACGGCAAAATCTTCTCCGTCAATGATACCGGGAGGCGCTTAAAAAAGCAAGAGACGTTTTTAAGAAAATTCCTTTTTTATCAATTTTGAGACTTTTTCCTTCCTCGACCGCTCGTCCAACGCGCTCCTCGCATTCCCGGAACGTCCTAATCGGCGGTTCCTCTCCGACAAACGGTCGTCGCCGCGCTTGGCTCGACCGCTTATCGGAGATTGAATCGGCGTCTACTCGTCGTCCGTTTCGTCGAAATCTTCAGTTTCGTCGAAATCGTCCTCGTCTTCGTCGCCGTCGTCGTCAAACTCTTCCTCGTCTTCGTATTCCTCGTCGTCTTCCCAATCTTCCTCGTCTTCGTCGGTTGTTTCGTCGAAGTAGTTGAGGAACGATTCGTCGTCGGCTTCGGAATCGTTTTCTTCGTCGGCGTCGTCGGCGCGCGCTTCGGAATCGGCGAGAAAAACGGTCGCCCATTCGTCGTAATCGAGCGATTCGATCGCTTCTTCGTCGTCCTCTTCGTCCTCGTCTTCCTCGCTTTCGTTCGCGATTTCGACGACGGTCGCTTCCGGCGCGACTTCGAGCGCGCTTTCCGCCGGTTCGTTCGCGGAGAAAGTCGGACTAATTTCGGACAACGCTCGCAGTTCGACGCGTTCCCCGTCGAGCGCGACGTTTTTCAGCGTTTCGACGTACTCGGCGACCTGCGCGGCGCGTTCGCTCGACTCGACGACGGCGTCGATCGTTTGCGTTTCTTCTTCCGTCGCCTCCGCGGCGTTCGCCGAGAAAACAAAGGACGAGAAATCGGCGCTCGGCTCGACCGCCGCGTCGACGTTTTCCGCCTCCGCTTCCGTCGTTTCCGGAACGTCGAGCGCCGCCCAATTAGCGGTCGTTTCATTCTCTTCGCCGCCGACCGAAAGCGCGCCTTGCAAATTTTCGGCGTCTTCGTTCAGTTTCAACGTCGTTTCTTCGTCGTCGGAACCGTCGACGACCCAATACGGCTTGCGCGGTTTCTCGTTCGACGCGGTCGCGGACTCGGTTTCCGGCGTCGGCGGCGTCGGCTTTTCCCCCGGTTCGAGGGTTCGATAAGCGCCGGACTCCGCCGCTCCGACGACGTCGATCGACGGTTCCGCGTCGGCGGGAGCGTTCGACGCCGCGAAATTCGGCCCGGCGTCCGTCGTCTCCGGCGCGACCGAAACGAGCGTCTCCGCCGGATTCTTGCGTCGACGCTTCGACTTCGGCGGAAGCAGAACGCGAAACGCTCGGCGCTTCGGATCGTTCGAGGTCGGGAGCGCGCAAACCGGAACGTTCAAGCCGAGGAAAAGTCGGCAAATATGCTCGTGACAGGTGAAGAGGAAAATTTGCCGTCCGCCCTTCGCGAAATCGCAAAGAACCTTCGCCGCGATCCCGGCCCGTTTATTGTCGAAGTTGACGAGAACGTCGTCCAAAATCAACGGCATTTGGATCCCGTGTTTCTCGAACGAAACGACGAGCGCCAAGCGGATCGCGATGAAAAGCTGTTCCCGAGTCCCGCGAGAAAGGGACGCGACGTCGAGCGTTTCGCCGTCCGCCGCGTCGACGTAAAGCGCGTCTTCGCCGAGCGGCGTCCAAATATTAACGTAACGCGATTCCGTCAAACGGCGCAGATAACGCGACGCTTCGCGGAGCGTTTCCGGTTGGCGCTCGCGTTCGTAAGCGCGACGCACGTCCTCCATCGCCCGCCCGGCGATCGCGCGACTTTGCCAAAGGTCGGCCATCTCGGCGATGCGAAGGTCGAGCGCCGCCGCTTCGAAACGACTGCGAATCGACTCTTTTTTCGCCGCGATCGCGTCCGCTTGTTGGCCGAGTCGCCCGGAAAGTTCGAGTTTGCCGCGAAGTTCGGCGTCGAGGCTTTCCAAGCGGCGTTCCAAATTCTCGATCGCGACCGGGAGTTCGGCGCGAACTTCCGCGTCGAGCAGGAGCGCGCCGAGTTCTTCTTCGGGACAGAAACCGCCGATCCCGACTTCCAAACGGCGTTGCGCTTCGTCGAACGCCGCGTTCAAACGGCGATACGTCGCGTACCGTTCGACCGCTTCGACGAGCGCTTCGGCCGTCTTGACGCGATAACCAGCCAAGAAGCGGCGAACCTCTTTCGTTTGTCGACGGCGCGCCAAGAAGAATTGACGATATTCCTTTTTCAGCGCGACCATCGAATCCCAAAGCTCGGCGCGGCGTTTTTGCGACAGACCGTATTCTTCGGCGACGGCGCGAAGTTTCGGCGCCAACTCGAACGGCGTCGCGTTTTTATCGACGGCGAGCTTCGGCAAGAGCGCGACGGCGGCGGCGAATCGGTCGACGATCCCTTGCCGTTCGCGTCCGAGGAAATCGATCTCGGCGGCGACGCCTTCGATTTGACGGCGCAAGTCTTCGGTCAAGCCGACGCGGTCGAGCAAGTCGCGCACCTGCGTCGGTTTGAGCGTCGTCGGAAGTCCCGCGTCGCGGAGCCAAGCCGTCCAGCGTTTGCGCGCTTTTTTCAACGCTTCTTCCGCTTTTTGAACGCGAGCTTCTTCGGCGCGGAAAATCTTCGTCGCTTCGCGCCATTGCGCTTCGACCGGCGCCAACGACTCGAAAAACGCCAAATCGGTTTTCGCTTTTTGAAGGCGATTTTCAAGGGTCGCGGTCGAGTTCGGCGCCGCCGGGAAGCGTTCGTCGAGCTTCTTCGTTTCCTCTTGCGCTTGTTCGAGTTGGCGCGTCAAAAGCCCGAGTCGACGTTGGTTGTCTTCGAGCTTTTGATAATTCTTCTTTTCGACGGTCGTTTTGTAAAAAATGCAGGCGATCATCGCCAAAAGACCGACGAGCCCGACCGCCAGCTCCATTCGACCAAAAAGCGACAACCCGAAGAGCAATCCGCCGACGACGACCCCGGCGGCGAGCGCGTAAAGGGGCGCCCCGGTAATCGCTTGAGAGTCGGCCAGCGCTTTGTTTTGTCGTTCGAGTTCCTTGCGGTATTGCGTCATTTCGGCGACGCGGCGCTCGATCTCGACGCGGCGGCGGAGCCCGCTAAGGAGCGCGCCGGTCTTCTCGATCGCTTCGGTTAAGTTGCGTTGCGAACGCGACGTCAACCCTTGCTCGAGGCGTTCGACCAACTCGTTCAAGCGCGTTTTAACGACTTCGAACTCCGCCCGGTATTTTTTCAGCTTCAAACGTCGACGACGAACCGCTTTTGCCGGGACGCGGAAGTCCTCGACTTCCTTAAACGACAACCCTTCGTCGACCAGCTTGTTCGGCAACGACGGCGCGTTTTCCCCGGTTCCGGCGGCGCCAAAACGCGCTTCCGGCGCCAAATTCGACGCGACGATCGCGGCGTTCATCGCGTCGAGCGCGGCCGGCGTCAGCGTCATTTTCCCGTCGCGAGCGCTCTTGACGCGGGCTTCCTCTTCGGCGAGTTTCGCGTTGAGTTCCGCCAATTCGCCTTGCAGCCGTCCGACTTCCTCGTCGATTTCGCGCAGTCGCGGCAGGTCGTCTTCGAGAATCGCGACGCGGGGCGCCAACTCTTCCAACGCGGCGTCGACCGGAATCGCGTCCCGTTCGTCGCGGAGCGCTCGATAAGCGTTCTTAATTTCCTTAATCTTCTTGCGCGTTTCCTCGACGACGTCGCAGAGCGCGGCGCATTCGTCGACGGCGCTTTGTTCGACCGCCGGGACGTCCCCCATCTCGACGACTTGGCGACGCGCTTCGTCTCGTTCGTCCCAAAGTTCGGCGATTTGGACGGCCAGTTCGCGAACGCGTTTTTGCCGCGTCGTCTTGTCGAGTCGTTCCTGCAGGAGCTTCGTCGCTTCCAAGACGGCGCGACGCTCTTCGAGGAGTCGGGCGTATTCGCGCAGATTCCCCGCCGCTTCGCCGGACTTGCGCCGCGCTCGGTCGCGTTCGGCGATCAAATTTTCCAAAATCGACGGTTTCCCCTTCGCGTCGAAGAGGTCGTTGCGTTCGGCGACGATTTGTTGGAAGACTTGAACGAACGCGCCGCGGTCGACGCCGACGCTCAAGCGGTAAAGCATTTGCGCCGCTTCGGTTTCGTTCAACGCGCCGAGACGTTGCAGCTCGTCGAGCCCGATCGCGAAAACGCCGTTGTACGTCGATTCGTCGAGATTGCAGG
>JAFYVO010000018.1 GCA_017549085.1 Thermoguttaceae bacterium | reverse complement strand
CTTGGTTCGGAAACTTAAAACGCGGACTTGATTCTTTAAGCGATAATAAAAAACGCCGCGCTATCCGAAAATAGCGCGGAGTGTTATTATTCGCGTTAGTTAAAATAGGCAAACCTTGAAGGACGCGCCCATTTTAACGGCGGACGTTCGCTAAAACCGTCCGCCGGCGTTAAGCGACGACGATCAGACGTCGCGGGCGGTCGGAACGACCCAAACGTTGAGGGACGTTTCAACTTCGTGACCCAAGTAAATGCGAACTTTGTATTGCGCAAGTTCCTTGAGCGGACCGGTGAGGCGAACTTGGTCGGCCGAGATCGCGACGCCTTCGAGTTTGAGGGCGTGAACGATTTCGTCGGCGCCGACGGAACCGTAAAGTTGACCTTCGGCGTTGGCGTTCGCTTCGATGCTGACCGTCTTTTCGGCGATGAGATCGGCGAGTTCGCGGAGACCGGCGAGACGTTGTTTTTGGATTTCGAGCAACATCGCCTTGTGTTTTTCAACCATACGGCGGTGGTGATCGGTCGCGAAGGTGGCAAGACCTTGCGGAATCAGGTAGTTTTTCGCGTAACCCGGTTTGACTTCGACGACGTCGCCTTGTTTACCGAGGGAGTCGACCGATTGGATCAAGAGGAGTTGGATACCGCCGTTCGGGCCCTTCGGCAAACGTTTGCCGGTGCGGTAAGCGCTGCGAGCGCGTTTGTTGCGTTGTTGTTGCATGATTTAACCTGCTATATTTCCTATTTTATTTTATTTCCAATTTCTCAAGCGCCGAAAACGCTTTTCCAAGGTCGGCGACGCGTTCTCAAATTAGAACGGAATGTCGTCGCCGCCGTCTTGCGCAAAGTCGCCGTAATAATCGCCGCCGGACGAACCGGAGTTCGACGGAGCGGAACGTTGCGGTTGCTGACGTTGGTACGACTGTTGGTAGCCGCCTTGTTGATAACCGCCTCCGCCGCCTTCTCCGCGGGAGCCGAGAAGAACGGTGCGTTCCGCGACGACCTTCAATTTGGTGCGGCGTTGGCCCTCTTGTTCCCAAGAGTCCATTTTCAGGCGACCTTCGACGAGGATTTGCGACCCTTTGCGGGTGTACTCGGCCAAGACTTCGGCGCTGCGTCCCCAAACGGTAACGTCGACGAAAGTCGCTTCTTCGATCCAGTTGCCGTTCGCGTCTTTGCGACGGTCGTTGACGGCGATTCCGACGTCGAGGACGGACATGCCGCTGGGGATCGAACGAAGTTCCGGGTCGCGGGTCAGGTTGCCGACCAAAACGACTCTATTGTAACTAGCCATATCGCTCGCCTTTCGTTAAACGGATTGCGCAAAAGCGCGATTTTCGGGAAAAACGTTCGGTCGGCGTCGCGGAGACGAACCGAACCGAAATTTCGGCGCGACGCGAAGAGCGTCGAAACGAAAATTATTCTTCGTCTTCGGCGGTTTCTTCTTCGTAAACGTCGGCGACCGGAGCGGCTTCTTCCGTCGCTTCTTCGCGTTGGGCCGGACCGGCGAGCGCGTGTTCGACGAGAGCGTCTTCAAGGCGCGGGTCGATCGTTTGGATGAGGAAACGGATGACGTTCCCGTTGAGTTGGAATTGACGATTCAACTCGACGAGTTTGTCGGTTTGCATGCGGAAATAGGCGAGCCAATAGGTTCCGCGACGATGGTTTTTGATCGGGTAGGCGAGTTTGCGTTCTTCCCAAAGACGGCTGACGCGAACGACGCCGCCCAAGGACTCGATCGTTTTCGCGATTTGACCGGAAACTTCTTCCGGATTACGGGCGTAGGCTTCGGAATTCAAAATGAACAAGCCGTCGTAAACGTGTTCTTGAGTCAATTTACTGCTCCTAATATATGGACGACTTCGAGCGTCTCGAAAGTCGTTCTCGTCGCGCGGACGAGTTTATTTCTTTTTTAACGGTCGTCGACGTTAAAAACGGCGAACAAACCTTCCGTTGGGGTGAAAACGGAAAAAATCGGTCGATTACGAACCTTTTTTCTTTTTGGCGTCGGCGTTGAAAAGGTTCATCGTTTCTTCAACGCCGTCGGCGACCCAGCGTTCGAGCGCGTCGGCGGCGGTTTTCAGCGCCAAATCAACTTCGATTCGCTCCTCTTTTCTGAAGGGCATTAATACAAAGTTGACGACTTGCTCTTGCGTCGCGGGACGTCCGATTCCAACGCGAAGTCTTGCGAACTCTTGCGTTCCAAGTTTCGCGATCGTATCTTTTAAGCCCTTTTGCCCGCCGGCCGATCCTTGCGAACGGACGCGAATTTTCGCGACCGGAAGATCGAGGTCGTCGCAGACGACGATCAAGTCCGCTTTCGGATCGAGTTTGTAATAACGAACGGCGGCGGCGATCGAGCTTCCGCTAAGGTTCATATACGTCGTCGGACACAAGAGGAGAACGTTTTTTCCTCCGATCCGAGCGTCAAGCGCGTCGCCTTGGAATTGATTGCGCGGTTTGCCGAGCGCCCAGCGCGACGCAAGTTCCGCGAGTACCATATACCCGATATTATGCCGCGTGTCGCGGTATTTCGAGCCGGGATTTCCTAAGCCGACGATGATTTTATCCGGTTTCATTTCGTTTTTCGGCGCCCTAAAGACCTTGAATAAAGCCTTGAGCATTGCGATAAACTCCAAGAATTATTTGGACGATTGGACGCGACTCGCGGCGCGGCTCGACAAACGACGAGCGGGCGAGCGCGAAACGCCAAATTATTCCGCTTCTTCTTCGTCGGCCTTTTTGCGACCGATGAGTTCCGGTTCCGCGCCTTCGACGGCTTCTTCGGCGGTTTCCGAAACTTCTTCTTGTTCGGAGCATTCGACGACGACGGCGTCGGCCGGGGTCAGCGCTTTCACGCCTTCCGGAAGGACGAGGTCGGCGACGCGAATTTGTTGGTTGAAACCAAGTTCGTTAACGCCGACGGAAATGCGTTCCGGAGCGTTCGTCGGGTCGGCTTCGACTTCGAGACGGTAGAGAACTTGTTTGACGACGCCGCCTTCTTTAACGCCCGGAGCTTCGCCGCGGATTTCGAGCGGAAGCTCGACTTGGACGCGTTCGTTTTCGCTGACGCGGGTGAAGTCGACGTGAAGAACCATATCGCCCCAGGTGTTCCATTGAACTTCTTTGATGAAGGCGCGTTCGTTGACGGCGCCCGCGAGGTTCACGAAACGGTTGCCAAGACGGATCGCGGCGTCGATTTGATCGGCCGGGACGGTCAGGTTGACGACCTCTTTCTTGTGTCCGTAGAGAACAGCCGGGGTTTTGCCGCTTTCGCGAAGACGACGATTTCGACGTTTGCCGACTTCTTCGCGGCGTTCGACCGATAAAGTCAGAAATTCGACCATGTATATTCCTCTTTGAGGTAAAAGTTACGCCGTTCGCCATCGAAAAACACGCTTTTTCTTACTCCGAACGGCCAATCTTTTTGTGTGTAAAATAATATGTAGTATAGCGCGTTTCAGCTTTTGCGCAAGGGCCCAAAGCCGCTTTCGTTGAATAAATTTTCGTTTCGCCCCAATTTTCTCTAATTTTTCCTAAAAAAACGGGGGAAGACTTTTTTTATTAGCGGAGCAATGGCAGGATGGAAGGGATTGTAGGGATTTTGAGAACGCCGGAGCGAGGGGGACTCGGCGAAGAAATTTATAAAATTTTTGGAAAATTAGGCGCGCGTTTGCGAAAAAGGAGCGTATAATAGGTGAAAGTTGCGGCGAGCGGGGAAAAAAACGTCGTCGCGCTATTATCGACAGGGCGAGGATAAAACTTTAACTTTTTTTCGTCGGTTTTTGCTTTCGCCCGCTTGCGCGCCTCTCGGCTTTGTGGTACAATACTGAACGTTCTAGCCCCGACGGCGGTCGTCGTTTTGAGGTCGGTCGAGACGGTCGCCAAGAAAATCGCGTTGTTAGAACGTCGCTAAACAATTTTATGTAGAAACGGCTTTGGCCGAGTAACGAACGCCCCCGTCGCGGAGCGCGAAGATCCGCCTGAATTCCTTAAATTGGTCGTCACCCAAGAAGAGGAATGCAAGTTCTCGTTGCAGGAATTCGGGTTTTTCCAAGTCTTCGCGTTTCCGCGGCGGGTTTTTTATTGCCGATCGCGTTGGCGCGCGATCGCGGCGTTGGAGGCGGAGCGTGTTCGCCTCGTCTTTATGTCGTAGATTAGCTTTTTTCGCCGCTCCTTGCAACCCCACTTTAAAATTTTTCTCGACGTTTTCTAGACGCGATTTTCGGGGTAAAAATGGGGAAGGTAAAAATGGGCGCGGACGAGCGACGGCGAGCGAAGAAGCGAACCGCTCTTGAATTGCGTTTGAACGTCGGAGCGCGGTCGCGGTTCGACGTTTCTAAAAACGTTAAAGTGTGCCGATTAAGCGGAATTTTATCAATATGAGGAGCGCAATGAGGAGCGGCGAAGGGGAGCAAACGGGAAAAAACGCCTTCCGTTTTTCAGCGGAAGAGTTGGAGCGGGCGTTTTTTTGGGCGCGAGATCGCGTTGTCGCGGCGGTTGTCGGGGGAATGACTCCGAAAATGGACGGATTGGGCGCTCTGGCGAGTTTGCCGGTTTTGGGCGCTTTTGTTAGTTTAAAGAAACGGGGACGTCTGCGGTCTTGTATGGGGGCGATGCGCGAGGGAATCGCTTGGGGCGTCGCGCTCGACTCCGCCGCCGTTTCCGCCGCGACGTCCGATCCGCGTTTTCCGCCCCTTTCGCCGGACGAGTTTTACGACCTGGATTTGGAAATCTGGGCGCTTGGGGGGATGCGGGAAATTTCCGAACGGAGCGTCGACCGGATGAATGCGATTCAAATTGGTCGCGACGGTCTCCAAATCGAAGGGCGGGGGCGGCGAGGCCTCCTTTTGCCGAGCGTCGCGGTCGAGTTCGGCTGGGACGCGGAACGATTTTTGGAGGCGGTTTGCGAGAAGGCCGGGCTGGCGCGCGACGCTTGGGCGAGCGATGAAACGCGACTTTTCGCCTTCGAGGGCGTTTCGTTTAAGAAGCCGCTCGTTTGGTTCGCGAGTAAAAACCCGACGTTGGCGAAGATTGTCGCCGAGCGAAACGGGGTAAGCGGGGGAGAAACGGCGGTTTCGGAAAGCGGGGCGAATAAAAAAGACTCGGCAAAGTTGGGAAGCGCGTCGCGGCCTACCTTTAGCCTTGCGCCCGATTTCTTCCGTTGGAGCCTGCCGAAAAATGCTCAAAATGGCGAAAATGCGGGATATGGCGAAGTCGGCGCAAGCGCGTCGGTTCGTTCGGCGGCGGTCGCGGGGCTTTTTTATCCGGCGACTCCGGCGGCGCGGGGGGCGTTGATCGACGAATTTGAGCGGACAACGCAAAATAAAGAGAATAAAACGATTGGCCAAAATAAGGAAAAGGGGCAAGAAAACGAAAATAGCGAAGACGCGGGGAACGGCGAACTTCGACGGCGTTGGAGCGCGGCGCTCGTCCCGCACGCCGGTTGGATTTATTCCGGGCGTTTGGCTTCGGCGACGCTAAAACGGGTTGAAATTCCGGAAACGGTCGTCGTTTTCGCGCCGAAACACCGAGCGGAGGGGGCCGAATTCGCCGTTATGCCCGCCGGGCGTTGGGACGTCGGCGGAGGCGAGAGCGTCGCGAGCGATCCCGATTTCGTCGAGCGGTTCGTCGCGGCGGTTCCGCCGTTCCGCAAGGACGCCGTCGCGCATCGCCGGGAACACGCGGTCGAAACGCTCGTTCCGCTGATCGTTCGACGCAATCCTTCGGCGAAGGTCGTCGGGGCGCTGATCGGACGGTCGACGGTCGACGAACTGACCGCGGCGGCGGCAAAGTTTGCCAAGTTTCTCCAAAATGAAGAAAAAAGCGGGAGAAAAGCGCCGTTAATTTTGATTTCAAGCGATATGAATCATTTTTCGAACGACGAAACGACGCGCCGACTCGACGCTCTCGCCCTCGACGCCCTCGAATCGCTCGACCCGACGCGTCTCTTGGAAACGGTTCGGCGCGAAAAAATTTCGATGTGCGGCGTCTTGCCGGCGTTTTTCGTTTTGACGGCGCTTGATAAAATTGGTAAGTTGGGTAAAGCCGTTAAAGTTGGATACGCGACAAGCGGGGAATCGAGCGGCGATCGAGAGCGCGTCGTCGGGTACGCCGGGTATCTTTTCGGTTAAAATCGGCGCTTTGCGAAAAATGCGCGGTTTGGGAAAGCGGCGGCGAGTTGTTCGCGCGCCCGAAACCGTTTGACGTCGGCGTTCTCCTCCTTTATAATAAGGCGGTCGAGCGAAACCGGCGGGAGAGCGCGCCGTTGAAGCGGTTGAGTTTAGCGTTTAGGCTGACTTTGCGGGCGGTCGAGCCGATTCGGTTTCGCGGTTGAGAAGGAGAAAAAGATGCGTTGTTCGGCGATTTTGTCATTATTATTAATAGGGGGCGTTTTCGGCGGCGTGTCGACGGCGGTTTTGCCGTTCGATGGGGCGTTGGAACGGACGTCGATTT
>JAFYVO010000182.1 GCA_017549085.1 Thermoguttaceae bacterium | reverse complement strand
CGTCTTGCGTCGCGAACGAAAGACGTTTAACGTTTCGGCGGTTGCGACGACTTTTTCGCGGTTTTCTTCGGACGGCGCGACTTCGGCGGTTGCAAGAGCCAAAGGAGGAAAAGCGCCGGGCCGACGAAGAGAAGGAGTTGCGGACGCCAAGCGCAAAGAACGACTAAAACCGGAATCGCGAAAAAAATCCAGCGCGGAAGACGCTCCAACTCCGGCCAAGCGAGCCAAAGGAGGAACATCATCACGCACATGCGGTTTAGCTCAAGAAGTCCCGCTTCGCCGGAGTAAAAACCGTACGCGACGAGCGCCGCCATCCCGAGCGCGATCCAGCCGACTTTCTTGCGCAACGGAGGCTCGTTTTTCGGTTTGTTCGATTGGGGCAATGGCGACACGGCGCGATCCTGCGGCGAGGCGAGTAAAAAACGACGGTTTTAAAACGCGACGACAAACCAATGAAACGCCGATCGAACCGTTAAATCGACCGACCGGCGTTTCCAGCGACGCGAACGGATTTCAGGAAAGACGATTCTTGAAATCTTGGTAGTCGAAACGACGATGAACGCGGAACGCGCCGCCGTCGACGTCGGAGTCGCACGAGACGATCGACGGAAGTTGAATCCCGTTAAACGTCGTGTTTTTGCACGTCGTGTACTGCGACATATCTTCAAGCGTCAAGCGGTCGCCGACTTTGATCGGACGCGAGAAGGTGTATTCGCCGATCACGTCGCCAGAGAGGCAAGTTTTGCAACCGACGATATACTTGAAGAGCCCTTCGTCGAGCGGAGCGTCGCAGTCGTCGACGACGCGACGGGCGCCGAGAATTTCCGGCGTGTACGGCATTTCCAAAATGTCCGGCATATGCGCCGCCGCCGACGCGTCCAAAATAAGGACGTCGACGCCGTTCGGGTTTTCGATGACGTCCAGCACCGTTCCGACGACGAAACCGGTGTGAATGACGTGCGTTTCGCCCGGTTCCATCATCACTTCCAAGCCGTATTTCGCGCGGAAATCTTTGATGATGCGAATCAAGCGGTTGACGTCGTAACCCATCCGCGTGATGTGGTGGCCGCCGCCGAAGTTGATCCACTTCACCTTTTCGAAGAACGGTTCGAAACGTTCGCAAACGACTTGAAGCGTGCGTTGCAACACGTCCGAGCCTTGTTGGCACATCGTGTGGAAGTGGAGCCCGTCGATGCCGCCGAGCGCGTCCGGCCCGGCGTCGAGGAGATTTTCCAAGCGAACGCCGAAGCGCGAGCGGGTCGTGCAGGGGTTGTAAATCGCGTGCGAAACTTCGGAGTATTCCGGGTTGATGCGCAGACCGACGCGGATTTCGCGACCGCAATTTTCAACGACGCCGCGCAACATCTTCCATTGTTGCAACGAGTTGAAGACGATGTGGTTCGCGTATTTGCAGAGTTCGCGCATTTCGTCGAGCGAGTACGCCGGCGAATAAACGTGAATGTCTTTTTCCTTACTGAAATGCTCGTAACCGAGGCGCGCTTCGTTAAGACTGCTCGCCGCGACGCCGGACAAATACGGCGACATTTCGTCGAAAACGCCCCAAGTCGAGAACGCTTTCAACGCGAGAAGAATGCGGCAACCCGCTTGTTCTTGAACGTCCGCCAAGATGCGCATATTGCGACGAATCAGGGCGCGGTCGATGATGTAATAAGGCGTCGGGGTGTCGAGCGACGCGTAGTCGAACGGAGGGTAAGGAAAAATCGGATTCATTGCGCTCGCTAGGTGAATTGGTCGGTCATAAAAATCGCTTGCGGCGGAGGGGGAGACGACGAGCGGCGTTAAAATCGGCGCGACCGGCAAAGTCGGGCAACGAAAGGGCGCAATGTTTCCGGCAAACGAACCGCGTTAAGACGGAGCGTTCGGGGAATCGTCGTCGGAACAAAACAAACCGCTCGGTTCGGGGAAAAACCGGGAATCGAACGGAACGCAACGACGCCGCTTCGCGCGCCGGACGGAGCCGAGGACGCTTCGGAAAGCGCGGGCGGGCCGTCGAGCGAACGAAAAAGGCGAAACGCGACAGTTTCGCGTTTGGGTTGCGAAAACGCTAAAATGGAGAGTAAATTTAACGCAAGAGGGGCGCAAAACCGGTAAAATCGATAAATTTTACTCGGCGGTCGACGACCGTCTTCGCGTTAGATCGTTAGGCGGCGTTCACTCGAAACGCGTCGCCGGGTACGTTTCTTGCCAAGGAAGGCCCCAAGGCCCGATTTCGGCCATAAACGGATCCGGGTCGAACTCTTCGACGTTGAAAACGCCCGCGCCGGTCCATTTGCCGGTCAGGAACATCTTCGCGCCGAGAGCGGCCGGAACGCCGGTCGTGTAGCTGACCGCTTGCGCGCCGACTTCTTTGTACGCCTCTTGGTGGTCGCAAATGTTGTAAAGATAATACGTTTGCGGTTTGCCGTCCTTCTCGCCGACGACCCAAATCCCGATGCACGTCTTGCCGACGGTGCGCGGGCCGAGCGAAGCCGGGTCGGGAAGGAGTTTCTTCAAGAATTGGAGCGGAACAATCTTGTGGCCTTCGAACTCGATCGGTTCGACGCCGGTCATCCCGACGTTTTCCAAAACCTTCAAGTGCGTCAGGTACGATTGGCCGAACGTCATCCAGAAGCGCATGCGCTTGACTTCCGGATAGTTTTTCGTCAGCGACTCCATCTCCTCGTGATAAAGGAGATACATGTCTTTCGGGCCGATTCCTTCCGGGAAGTCGAAGACGCGTTTGTGCTCCATCGGCTTCGTTTCGATCCATTCGCCGTTTTCGAAGTAACGACCGTTGGCGGAGACTTCGCGGATGTTGATTTCCGGGTTGAAGTTCGTCGCGAACGGGTAGCCGTGGTCGCCGGCGTTGCAGTCGATGATGTCGACGGTATCCATCCGGTCGAAACGG
>JAFYVO010000017.1 GCA_017549085.1 Thermoguttaceae bacterium | reverse complement strand
GCGTGTGGACGTGTTGTTCGACGTTGAAGTCGCCGGAGAGCCAAGCGTAGTTGTACCAGTTGCGGACTTGGAACATCATTTCCGTGTCGGCTTCTTGACGCGGACGGGTCCAAAGTTTGCCGGTCAGGTAGGTCATGCGGGCGGAGGTGATATCGCCGATCGCGCCGTCGAGGATGCGTTCCATCATGTCTTTGACGTTGAGGTCGTAACGCCAGCAGAGACCGGAAACGAGGGTGAGGCCTTTTTCTTTCGCGATTTCGGCCGATTCGAGAACCGAGCGAATCCCGGCGGCGTCGGTCGCGACCGGTTTTTCAGCGAAAGCGTGTTTGCCGTTTTCGACGGCGTAGCGGAGCGAACGAGCGCGGAAGGCCGGGGTTTCGCAGAGGAGCGCGACGTCGGCTTTGTCGATGGCGTTTTTGTAAGCGTCGAGGCCCCAGAAGACGCCGTCTTTGAGGTCGACGCGATCTTCGAATTGCGCTTCGAGCCCTTCGGCGGCCGCTTTGGCGTTCGCTTCGAACGCGTCGGCGATCGCGACGATCTTAACGTTCGGGTCGGCGTTGAGGGTGTTGACCGCCGCGCCGCGACCGCGACCGCCGCAACCGACCAAAGCGACTTTCAAAACGCCGTCGTTTTCCGCCGCGTGAACTTTCGGAAGACCGGCCGCCAAGACCGCGCCGCCGAGGGCGCTAGTTTTCAGGAAGCTACGTCGAGAAAAATTGCTCATTTGATTCTCCTTAAAATTTCGGATAAAACGGCGTCTTGCGACGCGCGAAAAATCGGAACGGTCGCTTCGCGAAAAGCGAAACCGCTAAAATATCGTTAAAAAAATTTAAATTTTGACGAAGCGCCCGCCCCTTCCGACTTCGACGCCGGGACGCCGGACGCTCCGTTTATTCTCTAATCGGCGCTTAGCGTTTGACCGAGTGGTAAACTTGACCGAGCCCCGGGACGGCGACCTTGTAACGACCGTTTTCGTCCGGCGTGTTGCGCGGCGTTCCTTCCCAAGTATATTCGCTCGGGCCGAAGGTTTCGTCGCTGTTCCAGACTTCGTCCCACTTGACGCGCTTTCCGGTGTAGCAAGCGGTTCGGGCCATAATCCCCATCGCGGTCGCTTTGGCCATATAGTCGCCGTTGTTGATCGTGTCGATATCGCCGCGAATCGACTTAAACATTTCGCGGTGTTCGAGTTCGTACATATCGGACTCGACCTTTTCTTGTTGGTAGATCACTTTGCCGTCGAGGTCGGTAATGCGCGCGTTGCGCAAGACCGCGGCGTGGCCCTTCGTCCCGGTGAAGTACGCTTCGTTTTCGCTCCAGCAGTTGTCTTGTTGACGGCAGAACGTGTTGAGCGTCGTCCCGTTGCCGTACTCGAAAACCATCGCGGCGGAGTCGTAAATGTCGCCGTATTCCGGTTGTTCGACGCGTTGCATACGGCCGCCGAGTGCGAAGCAGGAAGCCGGCGGAACGTCGCGCATCGCCCAAAGGCCCTTGTCGAGCGTGTGGACGTGTTGGCTGAGCATGAAGTCGCCGGAGCAGCCCGCGAAGTTGTACCAGTTGCGGACTTGATACATCAGCTCCGTGTCCCCTTCTTGACGCGGACGCGTCCAAAGTTTCCCGGAAAGGTAGTTCAAACGGGCCGAGGTGATCTCGCCGATCGCGCCGTCCAGAATGCGCTTCATCATATCTTGGACGTTCAAGTCGTAACGCCAACAAAGCCCGGAAACGAGCGTGAGCCCCTTCTCTTTAGCGATTTGCGCCGACTCGACGACCGAACGGACGCCCGGCGCGTCGATAGCGTTCGGCTTTTCGGCGAAGACGTGCTTACCTTGCTCGACGGCGTAACGCATCGAGCGCGGACGGAACGCCGCGACTTCGCAGAGCAACACGACGTCGACGCGGTCGACGACTTCTTTATAAGCGTCGAGGCCCCAGAAGATTCCGTCTTTCAGGTCGACGCGGCTTTCGAATTGCGTTTGGAGCCCTTCGGCGGCGGCTTTGGCGTTCGCTTCGAACGCGTCGGCGATCGCGACGACCTTCGTGTTCGGGTCGGCGTTCAGCGCGTTGACGATCGCCCCGCGACCGCGACCGCCGCAACCGACGAGACCGATCTTCAACTCGTTCCGCTCCGCCGCGTGAACGGCGCCCCACGTCAAGCCGGTGAAGACCGTTCCGGCGATCGTTCGAGAATTCAAAATCACGTTGCGAGTAAGTTTCGAGGCCATCGTCGTTCCGCGTTGTTTAAGGGTGAGACGGTTTTATCCGCTTTTTCGATAAAACCGCCAAAATCGTCAAAGTCGCCGTTTCGCCACAGAAACCGCGATTCGTCGATTACCGTTATACCAGCGACCGCCCGCCCTTTCAAGTATCGGCGCGGAATTTTTTTCGTTTTTTTCCCGACTTTCGCGATTTTCGAGAAAAAAATTTCGGCGGCTTCCGTCAAAGATTTTCGCGACGGCGACGATTTTTTGACGACTTTTTCGTCGTCGACCTTTCGACCGGCGCGCTCCGGCGTCGGAAAAAACCTTGTTTCAGCGCGACAAAAAGTCGCGTTCGCGGAACCTTTTCGGGATTCCCGCTTAACCGGCGCGACCGTTAAAATCGGCGCCGTCGCTTGTATAAAACGAAAAAATTGAGAAAAAAAAGAAAAAAACGTCAAAAT
>JAFYVO010000181.1 GCA_017549085.1 Thermoguttaceae bacterium | reverse complement strand
GACCGATCGGCGTCATTTACAAACACCGCAAAGTTTTTTCGGCGCAAACGACCCGCTTCATCGAAATGCTCGGCGGCGCGCTGATCAACTCCGACGCGTCCTTCGCTCCGCCCGACCCGCCCCCGGAACCGCTCGACGAAACGCCGAACTAAGCCGACTGATCGCCGCGCCCCATTAGCCGCGCTTATACTTAATCGACGTTTTATAAGAAAACGCCCGTTCGACTCGCCAACGAGACAAAATAGAGAAAATAACCAAAATAAAAATAACGCGCAAGAAACAAAGGATACGTAAAATGACCAAAATCGCGTTTTTTGGAGCCGCCGGTAAAATGGGCAAACGCCTCGTCGCGCTCGCCGCCGCCGACCCGGAACTGCAAATCGTCGCCGCGCTCGAAGCGCCGACCTGCCCCGAACTCGGTCGCGACGCCGGGGAAGTCGCCGGCGTCGCTAACATCGGCGTCGCGATCGCGTCCGAACTCCCGGCCGACGTTACCCCGGACGTTATCGTCGATTTCTCGTCCCCGCGCGCCCTCGACGCCCTCCTCGCCCTTTGCCTCGACCGCAAAATCGCGCTCGTTTACGCGACGACCGGCGCCGACGACGACCAACTTCGCCGACTGGACGAAGCGTCGAAAACGATTCCGGTTCTCCGCTCGCCGAGCATGAGCCCGTCGGTCAACTTGGCGATGAAACTGACGCAAATCGCGGCGAAAGCGCTGAAAGACCAAGGCGCCGACGTCGAAATCCTCGAGCGCCACCACCGTTATAAGGTCGACGCGCCGAGCGGCACCGCGCTGAAATTCGGCTCCCTCATCGCCGCCGAAATGGGAATCGACTCCTTCCGCGACGGTCGCGGCGGCAAAACCGGCGCCCGTCCGCACAACGAAATCGCCTACCACGCCATCCGCGTCGGCGACAACCCGGGCGAACATACGATCGTCTTCGGCGTGCTCGGCGAAACGCTCGAAGTTACCGTTCGCGCCTCGAATCGCGACGCTTACGCGACCGGAGCCCTTGCCGCCGCGAAGTTCCTCGCCGCGCAACCGGCGGGTCGACTTTACGATATGAACGACGTGCTGCAACTCTAACCCGAGCGCCGCGACGCGCTTTCCAACCGTTAAAATCGACGCGCCGCTTCCAAATAAACAATATAGGCAAGCCGCGCGTTTTAGACAAAACGGCAATTCAGGAAAGATGCGCAAACTTCACTGAAATTACCGCTTAAAAATATTGAAAATTTTGAACGAGGCAAGAAAATTATCGCCGCCGTCCTGTTGCGGCCCTTGCCAAGACGTCAAAATTTGGTAAAATGTCCCGTTGATTGACGGTCGGTCGTTGGGTCGCGTTTCGCCTCCTCGCGCCCGTCGTTGCAACTAACCCCTAACGCGTGTTTTCGATTCGCCTGGGGCGGTCGCGCGCCTTTCGCGCCGTCGCTTGTATCCCTCGCGGCGAAAAACGTTTGAAGAGAGAATTACGATGAAAGAAAAAATCCATCCGAAGTACGTCGAAACGAAAGTTACCTGCGGTTGCGGCAACACCTTCATGACGCGCAGCACGAAACCGGAACTCAAAGTCGACATTTGCAACGCGTGCCACCCGTTCTACACCGGTCGCCTCAAGTTCGTCGACTCCGCGGGACGTATCGAAAAATTCCGCAACAAGTTCGCCGGCAACTACGGCAAAAAGAAGGCCTAATTCCGTTAGTCCGGCCTCGATCGCTCGGGACGCTTCGACGCGTCCCGACGTTTTGTTTTTGCCCTTATTATCAATAATACCCGCTAACACGCCGACGCCAGAACCGCGATGCGCAAATTACTCGACGAAAAACTCGCTCGTTTTGAAGAGCTTGAACGCCAAATGGACGACCAAGAAGTCTTGGCCGACTCCAGCCGATTCGCCGCCGTTGCGCGGGAACACGGTTCTTTGACGAAACTCTGCGGTAAATACCGCCGTTTCAAACAGCTTAACGCCGAAATCGAAGAAGCGAAAGAAATGCTCGAAGGCGCCGACGCGGAAATGCGCGAACTCGCCGAAATGGAGCTGCCGGGTCTCCGCGAAGAACGCGAAACCTACTGGAACGAGCTTCTCGACCTCACCATCGGCGGCGCGGACGCGAACCGCACGCACTGCATTCTCGAAATTCACGCCGGAACCGGCGGCGACGAAGCGGCTCTTTTCGCTCGCGACCTTTATGAAATGTACAAACGCTATTGCGAAGGTCGCGGTTGGAAAGTCGAGTTGATGTCGATGAGCCCGACCGAAATCGGCGGTTTTAAAGAAATCGTCTGCGGCGTCGACGGCGAAGGCTGCTTCCGCGAACTCCAATTCGAAAGCGGCGGACACCGCGTTCAACGGGTTCCGGAAACCGAAACGAAGGGGCGCATCCACACCTCGGCGGCGACCGTCGCGGTGATGGCGGAGCCGGAAGACGTCGAAATCGACCTCAAACCGGACGATTATCGCGTCGACCGTTTCTGCGCGAGCGGGCCGGGCGGCCAGCACGTCAACAAAACCGCGTCCGCGATTCGCTTGACGCACCTTGAAACGGGTCTCGTCGTCAGCTGCCAAGACGAAAAGAGCCAACACAAAAACTTGGCGAAGGCGCTCCGCGTTTTGAAAACGCGACTTTACGAACAAAAGCGCGCCGAAGAGCAAGCCCGTCGTTCGCAAGAGCGGATGAGCAAACTCGGGAGCGGCGACCGCAGCGAACGCATCCGCACCTACAACTTCCCGGAAAACCGCGTTACCGACCACCGCATCGGCTTGACGCTGTACAAATTGGACGTCATCCTCGGCGGCGACCTCTCCCCGGTGATCGAAGGGCTCCTCGATTACGAACGCCAAGACCTGCGCAACTCGTTCGGCACGATCGAATAATCGCCGCAATTTAGCGTTTTTACCGAAACACCCGCCGTCTTATTCCCGTTTGCGTTCGCGCTCTTCAAGCGGACGCGACGGCGGAACGATTTTCGAAGGAGTCGGAAATGTCGCAAGGCGAAACCTGGACGACGCGCCGTCTGTTGGAATGGACGACGACGTTTTTCACCGAAAAAGGCGCGGACTCGCCCCGTTTGGAAGCCGAAATTCTCTTGGCGTGCGCCTTGAAAACGACCCGAGTCAACCTGTACGTTAATTACGATTCCGTTCCGAACGACGACGAGCGCGCGCTCTTTCGTTCGTTGGTCAAGCGGCGCGGAACGGGCGAACCGGTCGCGCATCTCGTCGGGAAAAAAGAATTTTACTCGCTCGACTTCGAAACGAATCGCGACGTGTTGATTCCGCGTCCGGAAACGGAGCAGCTCGTTTTGGAGACGGTCGAACTCGTCAAAAAGACGGACAAAGCGGCGCGCGAAGCCGGAACGTTCGACGCCGGGCGCGTTTGGGAAATCTGCGACGTCGGCACCGGAAGCGGTTGCATTGCGATCGCGTTGGCGAAGAACCTGTCGAACGCTCGTTTAACGGCGCTCGACGTTTCCTCCGCCGCGTTGACCGTCGCTCGCCGCAACGCCGAGAAAAACGGGGTCGCCGACCGCGTCGAGTTCGTCGAATCCGACCTCTTTTCCGCGCTGAAACCGGAGCGTCGTTTCGACGTCGTCGTCAGCAACCCGCCTTACGTTTCCGCGCCCGAGTACGCCGAGCTCGAGCCGACGGTTCGCGATTTCGAGCCGAAACTCGCGCTCGTCGGGGGCGAAACCGGCGTCGAGATCGTCGCTCGCATCGTCGCGACGGCCCCCGATTATTTGAAAAGCGGCGGCAGAATTTTCGTCGAAATGAGCCCGACGACCGCCGACGAAACGGCGCGCCTTTTCCAAGCCGACGGACGTTGGACGGACGTCGCCGTTCTTCAAGATTTCGCAAAATTGGATCGATTTGTTTCCGCAACGTTAAAATAGGAAAGCCGCGCAAAATGGCCGAAAAAGAAAAGAAAGAAAAGAAAACTCCTTCGCAAAACGCTCCGCAAGACGGCGTTTTCAACCTCGAAGGCGTTCGTTTCCTCGTCGAACTGATGAAGGAAAACAACGTTTCGGAACTCGATTGGGAGCAAGACGGCGCCCGTCTGCAACTGCGTCGCGGCTCTCTCGCTTCGGTTCCGACGGTTTGCGAAGCGGCCCCGATCGCCGTCGCTCCGGTCGCCGCCCCCGTCGCCGCGCCGAGCGCTCCGCAAACGCCCGCCGAAGACGCCGACGCGAAGTTTATGAAGACGATCGATTCGCCGATGGTCGGCACCTTTTACGCTTCGCCGAGCCCGGACGCCGCGCCGTTCGTTAAGGTCGGCGACGTCGTCGGCCCGGAAAAAACGGTCTGCATTCTCGAAGCGATGAAAGTTTTCAACGAAATTCAAGCGGAAATTTCCGGTAAAATCGTCGCGGTTCTCGTCAAAAACGGCGACCCGGTCGAGTTCGGCGCCCCGTTGTTCAAAGTCGACGTCCGCGGTTAATCCCGCCGTTTCGCTTTTTCCGAAAAGCGTTTGCGTTTTGCGCTCCCCGACGCTTCGAACGTCTTGTCGTTCGTCGCGTCGAAGCGCGCCGACGGTTTGTTCTTCGCTTCCCGCCCGCTCGCGTCGCGTTCCCGACGTTAAGGATTGATTTTTGTTATGTTTAAACGCATTCTCATCGCCAACCGGGGCGAAATCGCCCTCCGCGTTATCCGAGCTTGTCGCGAACTCGGCGTCGAATCGGTCGCCGTTTACAGCGAAGCCGACCGCGACGCCCGCTACTTGCAGCTCGCCGACCGCGCCGTCTGCATCGGGCCCGCGCCGACGAACCAAAGTTACCTCAAAATCGACCGCGTCATCAGCGCCGCCGAATTGGTCGGAGCGAACGCGATTCACCCGGGGTACGGTTTCCTTTCCGAAAACGCTCATTTCGCCGAAATCTGCCGCAGTTGCGGTTTTGAATTCATCGGCCCGAGCGTCGAAGCGATGGAGCGGCTCGGCGACAAAAACTCCGCTCGCGCTTTGGCCAAGGCTTGCGACGTCCCGACGGTTCCCGGGAGCGACGGCTTGATCGAGTCCGAAGCGCAAGGGCTCGCGGTCGCTCGCGAAATCGGCTACCCGGTTCTCGTCAAAGCGACGGCGGGGGGCGGCGGTCGCGGGATTCGCCCGGCTTACGACGACGCGCAGCTCAAAATCGCGCTTCAAGAAGCGGCGCAAGAAGCGGCCGCCAACTTCGGCAACGGCGCGGTTTACCTCGAAAAGCTGATCGAAAATCCGCGGCACGTCGAAGCGCAAATCCTCGCCGACAACCACGGCAACGTCGTCCACCTTTGGGAACGCGACTGCTCGATTCAGCGCCGCCGTCAAAAACTCGTCGAGTTGACCCCGGCGCCCGCGCTTTCCGACGAACGCCGCCGCGAACTTTGCGAAGCCGCCGCGCGCCTCGCGAAAACCGCCGGTTACACGAACGCCGGAACGGTCGAGTTCATCGTCGACAAAAACGGCGACTTCTACTTCATCGAAATGAACGCGCGCATCCAAGTCGAACACCCGGTAACGGAGATGGCGACCGGAATCGACCTCGTCCAATGGCAGATTCGCGTCGCGGCGGGAGAAAAACTGACGTTCGAGCAAAAGGACGTTCCGCATCTCGGTTTCGCGATGGAGTGTCGTATCAACGCGGAGGATTCGGAGCGCAACTTCCGCCCAAGCCCCGGCAAGATCGAGAATATGATCGTCCCGGGCGGTTTCGGCGTCCGCTTCGACTCGCACGTCTACCCGGGTTACACGGTTAGCCCCCACTACGACTCGATGATCGGCAAGCTCCTCGTTTGCCGTCAAACTCGCGAAGAGGGCTTGGCGACGATGATTCGCGCGCTCGAAGAATTCCAAGTCGACGGGATTAAAACGTCCGTTCCGGGGCTGTTAAAAATCCTCAAAAGTTCCCAATTTGCCAACGAAACGCCCGACGTCGGCTTTGTCGAACGGCATTTTATGAACTAAAACGAGAAACGACGCGGCGGCGACATTCGCTTCCGCGTCGTTTCTCGTTTTACCGCCAATCGCGCCGCGCTTCCCTCAAATCCCCCAATCTCCCTAATTCGCCTAGATCGCGTCGTTTTTGCGGCGTTTCAGAAAAGTCGAGAAAATTTTTCAAAAAAAACGCATTTTCGCGCGATCGCTATTGTCGAATTGCGCTTGTTTTGGCATAATAAGAATCATACGGTCTTGCGCGCCGAGGCGTTTCGCCGACGACGCGTTCGGATCGTCGCCCGACGTCGCGCGTTTTACCGACGCGACGCCGCCAAGCAAACGCGATAAAATACGGTGAAGCGTCAAGGAAGACTCAAGTTCGTTCGGCGAAACGTCGATACCTTTACCAAAGAGAAAACGACGCGAACGAAGCCTTTCGCCTCCCGCTTTTTACTTTTTCCTGTTGTTATTCCGGCGCGCGCCCGCGGCGCAATTCGCTCAACGCGCGGCAAGGAAAAGCGGCAAGAAAAAACGCGAGCCCTCTCCGGTTTTGAGGATTTTCCCAACCGACGAGTTTAACGGCGCGGCGGGCGACGACGTTTAACGTCGGCGATTCGTCGACGCTCAAGGAAGGGCGTCGCGGCGCGAAGATTGCAGACAACTTCTGATAAGATTTATTCAGGAGAATATAAAATGAATATTTACGGAATTCACGGTACGCAAGGCGTCGCGGCGCCGCGTCGAGCCGAAATGCTGAAACGCGAAACCGGCGTCGAAACCAAATCGAACGTCGCCCAACGCGACGAAATGCAAATTTCGACCCAACAAGCCGAAGCCGCCCAAGGCGCGAACGCCGCGTCTTTCAACGCTTCCGAAATCCGCCTCGACCTCGTCAATCGCATTCGTTCGGAAATCGCCGCCGGAACCTACTACTCCGACGAAAAATTCGAAATCGCGCTTGGTCGTATGTTCGATTCGTTCGAATAATCGATTTCGCTTTTTGCCGCGCGTCGACGGCCTTCGACGCGTCGGGCTTGCCTTTTTTACCGTCGAAACGGGGCCTTCCGCCTTTTTGCGGACGTTCGTTTCCGTCGGGTTTCGACGCGCCGTTCGTTCTGAACGGCGTTCGTTGTTTCTTGCCGTTCTCGTCGCGCGCCTCTTTTACGCTTGAGGGTCGCCGCCCGTTCGTTACGTTTCGTTTTTCTCCCAAGCCAAGCGTTCCAACCGAAGCGCTATTTTGCGTTCTCGTCCGCAAAGTTCGCGGGAACTCCGCCGTTTGCGTTCTCCGCGCCGTTCTCTTCCTCCGCTCCAACGGTCAAATTAAGCTCGCCGAGCGCCTCCGGAGGAACGGAATCGAGCGACGCGTATTTTTCCGCCAACAGCAAGAGCCTCCGCGCCTTCGCCTCTTGAAGCGCCGACGTTTCGCCGAGCTCGCCGTTTCGTTCCTCCGCCGACCCAAAGCGTCCCCAAAGAACGACGGCGCCGCCGACGCTCTTCAAAGAATAAGTCCCTTGGGTCTCCCCTTTCTTTTTCGCGACGACAATACGATTAATCCCAAGTTTTTCAAAGACTTTTCTCTCCGCCAAAAACCGCGCGAACGCCGCCGCCTCGACGACCAACGGATCGCCGCACTGACCAAACCCAGAAACCGGAGTCGAGCGAATCCCCAAAATAATCGGAAAATCGCGATAAGCGCTCGGGTTATTCCGAAAATACTCGTCCGGCAAGCGATACCCGTTCGCGTCGACGACGTATTTTTCCCCGAACCCCGCGCCGCGCTTCTCGCCGTCTTGCCCATTTATCCCATTTTGTCCGCTCGAACCGTCGTCGTTAAGGGAACCGCTCAAATCGATCGCAACCGACGGAGTCGGGTCAATCACCGCGACCGGCTCTTTATACTTCAGCTTCACGTCGACGCGCGCCGGAAAACGAATTTCAATCGATTCGACCTTCTCGACCCAAGGATGCGACTCAAACGCGATCAGCAAATTATCGACAAGATTCGGGTCGAGCGAGTTAAGCTCTTCGGTTCGAGCTTCCGGCGCGCGCAGTTCCAGCGCTTCGGCGACAAAACGATCGGAAACCCAAATCGGCGGATACCAAACGCGAAAATCGCTTTCTTTCACCCGATAAATTTCTTGCTCGCCAATCTCGGTTCGCAACGACGTCCAAACGCTCGCGCCAAACCCCAACAGCAAAAGCCCCGTCAACGCTTGCGCGCCGAAGACCCGTTGCGCGCTCCCCAAGAAAAAATAACGCAAAATTTTCAGCAATTGCGGCATTTCGCGATCGTTCCAAGCCCCACGCGCAAAATAATCGAAAGTCGGTCTTGCGCCGTTTGTTAAAAAAAGTCATAATCGCGACGTTTTGCGCCGCCGTCGGCTTTATTCTAAGCCGAATCGCCGAAAAAGTCAAGTCGACCGCCCGTTTTCAAGAGCGCGCACTCCCCTTAACCGTTAAACTCGGAGCCGTTCAATGCATTTTTCCCGTCTTCGCTCGTTTAACTCGCCGACCTTCCCCGCCGTCGACGCTTCGACGTCGCAGCGTCGCGCCGTCGCTTTTTTCTTCCTTGTCGCGCTTGTCTCGACGGCGCTCGTCGGCTGTTTCGGCGGCAAGGGCGACTCGGACGCCGTCGCGGCGGTTTCGTCCCCGGCGGTCGAAAAAGCGACGTCGGAAGCGCTTCAAGAGCTGCAACGTTTGACCGTTCTCAACGGCAAGCCCAACGCGACGCTTTGTTTTCTCGGCGTCTCCGGCCAAGGCGATCTCGGCGGCCTCTCCGAAGCGGCGCGTCAGCAAATTGAAACGAGTTCGTCCTTCCGCCTCCTTGAAAAGAGCGCCGTTCAAGCCGCGTTGAAAGAAAGCGACGTTCGCGCCAACAACCTTTTCATTCCGGCCGAACGCAAAAAGTTTGTCGCGGCGCTCGGCGAGCCGGTCGATTACCTCTTGGCCGGATACGTCGAACGCGGAACCGTCCCGACCGCCGGCGCGCAAGCCGACGCGTCCGAAGACGCCCCGAAAGTCAAAATTTTCAAGCTCGAACTCGTCGAACTCGAAACGAACCGGAAATTCGAATTCGTCGCGCCGCTCGGCGGTTGAGCGACTTCGCGTCTCCGCCGTTTCCCCATTTTCTCTATTCTAACGTTTAATCGTCGTTTTACCGATTCGTTTCCGTCCGTTCGCGTTATCGAGCGGCGGACGCGGCGAGGGTCGAGCGAATCGCGGCGACGATTTCGTCCCGGACGTCGGCGCGTTCCCGACCGTCGACGGCGATTCGATGCGCCCCGGACGCCGTCAGCGAGCGGAACCAAGTCTCTTGCCGTTTCGCAAAATTCCGCGTCGCTTGCTTAATCTTGTCGAGCGCGGCGTCGAGTTCCATTTCTCCCCGCAACACGGCGTCGAGTTCGCGATACCCGACCGCTTTCGACGCCGTCGGGCCCGGCGGAGGGGTTTCGGCGAAAAGCGCTCGCGTCTCTTCGAGGAAGCCGTCTTCCATCATCGCGTCGACTCGGCGATTGATCCGATCGTAAAGCGCGGAGCGTTCCCAAGTCAAGATGAAAACGCGACTCGGGTCGACGAGCGGCGCCGCCTCAAACTGCGTTTGCAGTTCGGAAATCGGTTTTCCGGCGATTTCAAGTATTTCCAACGCGCGAATCAAGCGCTTCGTATCGTTCGGATGCAGCCGCTCGGCGGATTTCGGGTCGCGCTCGGCCAACTTTCGATGCAGCCAACCGGGCCCGTTCGTTTCTTCCTCGCGCCGCAATCGTTCGCGAATCTCCGGGTCGGCGCCGGGCCCCTCGAAAACGCCGAACAAAATCGCCTTCAAATAAAGGGGCGTTCCCCCGACGAAAAGCGGAATCCGTCCGTTCCGTTCGCACTCGGCGACGCCTTCGCCCGCCAACTTGAGATACTCCGCCAACGAAAACTCTTCCGACGGTTCGACGACGTCGATCATCCGATGCGGGACGCCGCCGCGCTCCTCGACCGTCGGTTTCGCGACGCCGACGTCCATCCGGCGATAGACCGCCATCGAGTCGAGCGAAAAAATCTCCGCGCCGATTTCCCGAGCGATTTCGACGCTCAGCGCCGTCTTCCCGCTCGCGGTCGCGCCGGTCAAGAAAAAGGAATTGGCAAACGGCGACGGCGGAACGGCGACGGTCGACGACATAAAAACGCCCTTTCTTTTACCTAAACTGCCCGGCTTACGCCGACGTTAAACTCGATCGTTTCTCGCCGTTTTCCCCAACTTTTCCAAACCGCGACGCGAGTTTTCGGCGAAAAAAAATCGCGAAAAATTCGGAAAAATAACGGCTCTTTCGGAAGGAAAATCTGCGCTCGAAGGCGCCGACGCGCTTGTCGAAACGGGCGAAATATGTTAAAATAAAGTATTCGGCGTTCCAGCGCAAGGCCCCGCTTCGCCGCGTCTCCTCGACGCTTCGCGAACGCTCGGTCGCTTCGCCAATCGAACGCCTCGAAAGTTATTGTATGAAGAAAAGCCCGTCGTCCAAGAGCCCCGGCGCGCCAAAACGCCAAAAAACGTCAAAAAACGCCTCGACGCCCCGCCAAAGTCGGAAAACGTCGAAAAAACGCGACGATCCGTTCGCGACGCCGCCGCATCCGCTCGGTTTCAACTTTTTGTCGGAAGAGCGGCCGATTCGCGCGACGAAATTCGGTTCGATCCTCCCGACGCTCGTCGCCAAATACGGGTTCGGGCGAAAAATCGGCGTCGAGCGCTTTCACAACGCTTGGAACGACGCCCTCGCGACCGTTTTCCGCGCCGAATCGCTCGACGGTTGGAACGACTGGGAAGATTGGAACGACGGCGGCGCCGGGTTCGACTCGCCGTCGAAGCTCGCGACTTATACGCAACACGCGCGCCCGGTCGCGTTTCGCGGCGGAACGTTGAGCGTTTGCGTCGAATCGCGCCTCCTTTGCCAAGAGTTGAGCTTTTACTTGCCGCAAATTTTGCGCGAAATCCAAACGACCCTGCCGGACGAAAACGTCGAACGGATCAAGCTCGTCGTTCGATAACGTTCGACGTCGAACGGGCGTTCGCGCCCTTAATTTCCGCTCAAATCGTTAAAAACGCCGTTCGTCGTCTCGCTTGTCGAGCGCGACCTCGGCCCATTCCTTGAAAAGCGCGTCCGAACGCTTTTAGCGCGACGAAAACGGTTTTCCGTCGCTCGAAAGCGGTCGTCGGCGTCGCGACCGAAATCGATATGAACGAAACGCCTAAAAACGAATCGGGTTCCCAACCGGAACAAACGAACGCTCCTCTCGAAAACGCCGCCGCGAACCTTGGCGGCGCGACGCCCCCGGAAGCGCCGCGCGGCGCCGACTCCTACACGTCGAAGGATATGGAGCATTTGAGCGACCGCGAACACGTCCGCGTCCGTCCGTCGATGTACATCGGCGACGTCGGAACCCGCGGCCTCCACCACCTCGTTACGGAAGTCGTCGACAACTCGATCGACGAAGCGTTGGCCGGATTCGCGACCGAAATCTCCGTCCTCGTCAACGTCGACGGTTCCGTTACGATCGAAGACAACGGGCGCGGCATCCCGGTCGACGAACACCCGGAACTGAAAATTTCGACGCTCGAAGGCGTTATGACCGTCCTCAAATTCGGCGGCAAGTTCAGCAAGGGCGCCTACCAAACCTCCGGCGGTCTGCACGGCGTCGGCGTTACGGTCGTCAACTTCCTCTCCGAATGGTGCGAAGTCGAGGTCTGCCGCGACGGTTACTCCTACCATCAAGAATACGAGCGCGGCATTCCGACCGGCCCGGTCGAACGCGGCGCGAAATCGGACAAACACGGGACGAAAACGACGTTCAAACCGGACGCCGAAATCTTCACCGACGTTAAATTCGACTTCAACG
>JAFYVO010000180.1 GCA_017549085.1 Thermoguttaceae bacterium | reverse complement strand
GTCCCTCGACGAAGAGGACGTCGGGCTCTCGTACACCAAGACTTTTCTCGTCTTCAATAAATGCGACTTGCCGGACTTCAACGACCGCCTCGAACTCTTCCGCGAGTTCTGCTCGACGCCGTTCCGCGAGTTCCAAATTTCCGCCGTCGACGGAACCGGAACCGAAGAGCTGCGCCAAGCGATTTACGAAGCGATGAACGTCGTTCGCGTTTACACGAAACAGCCGACGAAAAAGGAACCCGACCGCGACAAGCCGTTCACTTTGAAAGAAGGAAGCAACGTCTTCGACCTTTGCGACCAAATTCACAAGGATTACGCCGCGAAATTCAAGTCGGCCCGCGTTTGGGGCGAAGCGGTTCACGACGGCACGACCGTTAAGGGCGATTACGTCGTCCGCGACGGCGACGTCGTCGAGATCAACGTCGCGCCGTAAATCGGCTTGTCTATTTTAACGCGGTTTTCAACGGAAAGCGACGCGTCGTTCCTCGGCGAGGGGGGCGGCGCGTCGTTTTTTTGCGCAGTTTCTTTAAAACGCCTATCTTTGTTATCTTTCGTATTTTTCGGTTGAAAAAATTCCGTTTTTTGAGAAAACTTTTAAGCGGCGCCGACGGAATAACCGATACATTCAGCAGACAAGCGGCGTCGGCGCGTTCCGTCGTCGTTTGTCGGGCTTACGTCAAGGACGCGAAGCCGTTTAAAGATTAATTGCGAGACGCCGCGACCCTAACATTGGGGCGAAGTATTTTGTCCGTCGCCGCGACGACGTTCCGTCGAACGAAGTCCGTTGATTTAGATCAAGCGCGACGAAGGCGTTCCGGAACGCGCTTCGAGCCGCCGGGCGACGCGTCTCCTGTTTTCATGAAAGCAAAGGATTTGAAATGAAATCGATGAAAACCATCGGCGCTCTTGCGCTCGCGGCGTTGTTCGTCGTTCCGTTTGTCGGGTGCCAAGTTACCCGCAACGGCCAAACGCTCCCGAGCCCGCACTATATCTACGACGATATTCAATATCATCCGTCCGGCAACGAGTTCCAATATCAAGAGGAAGTCGACCAAATGAACAAAATCAACGCCGAGCGTCAAGCCGCCAACGCGATGTACTAATCGTCGCGGGGAACCCGGCCTCGCGAGACGGGTTCGCGTTAAATGAAAAACGGTTTCGTCGAGTCGTCGAAAGACGGCGGGCGAAACCGTTTTTTTTTGGAGGGGAGGGGCGGCGGACGGTAATTTTAACGGAGAAAGGAAGAAACGCTTTACAAGGAGCGTCGAAGGGAGTACAATAAAGTAAAACGCGGAAGAACGAGACGCGCGACGGAAAAAAAGAGCGTATAAGTAAAATAGAGGCGAAAGACCGGCGCCGGGCGAAGGAGAAAACGACGCGATGGAAGAATTATTGCTTTGGGAGTTTCCGCCGAAAGTTCGCGAGTGGGCGACGCTCCTCTTTTTTTGGTCCGGCGTCGCGATTTGGATCGGCTTAGCCGCGCGTTTTTTGATTCCTGCGCGGGTCGTTCGCGGGCCTTGGTTGACGCTCTGCTTGGGGTTCGTCGGCTCGTGTTTGGGGCCGTTTGCGTTGCGTTCGTTCTTTAATATCGACCGTTTCGACCCGATCGGCCCTTGCGGTTTGCTCGCGTCGGTTTGCGTCGCGGTCGCGACGTTGTGCTTGTTTTACGCCGTCGCGTTCTTCTTTCCGTCGCGCTTCGACGACGAAGAAGAGGAAAACGGCGACGCGGCGGACGTTTTGGACGGCGAGCGCGAGAAAGTGGAAGACGCCAAACGTCGCCGTTTGCAACGAGATACGGCGGCGCGGCGAGAATACGAACGCGAACGCGCCGAACGTCGCGACTGGGAACGCGACGAGCCGAACGAATACGTCCGCCGCGAATACGCTTACGGCGGAGACGAGTTGGCGGAAAGACCCGACGAACAGGAGCGCGAACGGCGGGCGCGACCGCGTCGGAGGGGGGAGCGAAGTCGGTAAAAGGCGTTGTTTCAATCTTTAAGAAACCGGAGGAAGCGAAATGAAAAGACGGGAATTTTTGAACGGCGTCGTCGGAACGGCGCTTGGCGTTTCGGCGCTTGATTGGGCGAACGTCGGCTTTATCGCGGCGCAAGAAGCGGCGTCGGGGAAACTGCCGAAAAACGTCGTTCGACGCGGCGATTACCGAAATTCGAAGCGCGTTTTCGAGACGACCGGGCGCGGTCGCGTCGCGTTTCTCGGCGGCTCGATCACCGAGATGGACGGTTATCGCCCGATGGTTTGCGAATACTTGACGCGCAAATTCCCGACGACGGAGTTCGATTTTGTCGCCGCCGGGATTTCGTCGACTTGCTCCGACGTCGGCGCGTTCCGCTTGGAAACGGACGTCCTGAAAAACGGCCCGGTCGATTTGTTTTTCGTCGAATTTTCGGTCAACGACGACCAAGACGGTCGCTTTTCGGTCGAGCGGGCGATTCGCGGGATGGAGGGGATTGTCGGGCGAATGCGCGCGGAGAACCCGAACGTCGATATCGTGACGACGTTTTTCGTCAACGAGCGGCTGATGGCGGATTACCGCGTCGGAAAGGTCGCGCCGAGTATTCAAGCGCATTCGGCGGTCGCGGAACGTTGGGCGATTTCGACGATTAATATGGCGAAGGAGATTCAAGAGCGAATCGACGCTAAACAATTGACTTGGCAAGAGTTCGGCGGCGTTCACCCGGCGCCGCGCGGGAACAAAATTTGCGCCGACATGATCGCCGCGCTCCTCGACGACGCTTGGAACGAAACTTGCGCCGAGAGCGCGGAGAGCGCCGCCGTCGGGGTAACGCCGCATAAAACGCCGACGCCGCTCGACGAATTCTCCTATGTCAACGCCGGGTTCCGCGGGTTCGACGGCGTTGCGACGAACGTCGGCAAAATCGACGACGGCGCGGCGGTAAAAGACGGCGGTTTCAAACTTTACAAGCCCGATTGGTCGAAGATTCGCGGCTCGTTCCGGTCGACGTTCGCGAACTTGCCGCTCCTTTGCGGCGAAAAAACGGGCGCGGAATTTTCGTTCGAGTTCGACGGTCGCGCGCTCGCGCTGTACGTCTTGGCCGGGCCGGACGCCGGTCGGCTCGACGTGAAAATCGACGGCGGCGACTGGACGCAAGTCGAAGTTTTTCACGACTATAGCGGCGGGCTCCATTACCCGCGAGCGGTCGCGTTGGCGGACGGTTTGAAGCGCGGGCGACATTCGGTCGTTTGCCGAATCGCGGCGGAAAAAGACGAGCGGAGCGCCGGGAACGCGGTTCGGATCCTGCAAATTTGCGTCGACCGTTGACGGCGGCTTTCGTCGGAAAGCGTTAATTTTGACAGTTTAGCGAAAACGCGTCGTTCGGTTAAGAAGGCCGGGCGGCGCGTTTTGACGTTTCTTGGCTTTTTGTCGAAAATTTGCGGATTTACTTGACGTCGCTCTTGAAATCGGCGTCGCGGTTCGATATAATGACATAAAGTCGCCAAAGAACGTTCGGAGAAAAAAGACGGTTTGGCGTTTGAGTCGTTAAAACAAAGAAGTTGAGAGGAAACGAGATGAACGAATCGACGAAACAAGGGGAAGAGCGTCGCGAAACGTTCGGCGCTCGAGCGATTGTTTGGGCGCGTCGGCTCGACTGGGCCGCGATCTTCGCGTCGGCGGCGTCGGTCGCGATTTTGCTCTTCGCGGGCGTCGGGGCGGCGCTCCTTTACCTCGCGCAGCCGGGGGCGGGGGAAGGCGGGTTCGCGCCTTTCGTCGCGTCGACGGTTTTGAGTTGCGTTCGAGCGTCGGTCGCGGTAAGCGCGATCGCTTGGGCGGCGTTGGCGTTGCGCGGCGCGGCGTCTTTTTGCGCTTTTTTCGCGTCGACGGCGGGAGACTGGGGGCGTTTCGCGGTCGCGTTCTTTTGCGGTTTGACGAGCGTTTGGGGCGTTTACGTCGTTTCGTTCGGCGCGCAACGTTGGCTTTGAACGGGTTTAAGCTGTTGAAATAACAAACGTTGGAGGAACGGACGATGAACGGTTTGACGGAAAATGGCGGACGCGTCGGCGGCGAAGGTTCGGCGAAAAAGGGTTGGCGAACGCTAACGACCGTCGCGGCGGTTTCAGGGGCCCTTTGCGTTCTTTTTTCGGTCGCGACGTTTGTCGGAGCGGCTCTGTCGAGCGAGCGCGTTTTGCTTTACGCGACGTCGGCGACGGTCGCTTTCGTCGCGGCGGTCGGGGCGTTCGCTTGGCGTTTCGACGCGGTTCGAGCGGGCGTTTTCGGAACGTTCGCGGCGTCGGGACGCGGTTTGAAGGCGGCGCCCAAACATTTCGCGACGGCGGCGAAGGACGTCGACGCGTCGACGGGCTTTTCGACGACTTGTCGACGCGTCGCGGCGGCGCTGGAACGGCGGGGAAAACGCGATTTCGAAACGTTGGAACCGGTTTCGGCTTTGCTCGATTTTTCGACGCTGGAAGCCGGCGTCTGCGCCGCGATCTTTTTGGGGAAGGCTATCGCTTGTTTTTTGACCGAGCCAAGTCCGCATTGGGAGGTTAGCGGCGAATTTAAACTCGCGGGGTCTCAATTTTGGGGCGCGTTAGGCCTTTCCTTGACGGCGATCGCGCTTTTGCTCTTGGCGACGCGGGCGCTTTGGACGGTCGCGCTTCTTTGCCGGAAAAAGGGGGGAAAAACGACGCTCCTCTTTTGGGCGGGACTGATCGCGACGGGGGTCGCGCTCCTCGAAGGGGCGGGGGCGGGATTGATTGTCGCCGTTTGGGAATAGTAGCGCGTTAAACGGTTAAAAGACGAAAAGAAACCCGTCGCGGCGTCGGACGCTCGCGGCGGGTTTCGCGTTTCTTGACGGCGCTCGGGCGCGCTTCCTTGACGGAAAGACGCAAGGAAAGGAACGCCCGGTCGACGCGGCTTAAAGCGCGGCGTTACTTGACTTCGACGTTATCGAGGAAGTCGCCGAGATGAATCGTCGGCGCGCCGGGGCCGATTTTCTTGTCGAACGCTTCGACGTTCTCGATCGTCAAGCCGTCCGTCCGGTGCGCTTCGTCCGAACCGGAGAAGAGGAAACCGGCGTAAGACGTCGGGCCGACGACCGAAACGTTCCGAATGACGACGTTCTTAATGTGCCCCGGTTCCTGAATTTGCATATATCGGTTGACGACCGGGCGTCCGACGAAGAGCCAGTTTTCGCGGTTCGCCGTGTCGACGTCGAAGCGCAAGCCCGACGAGTCGACTTTCTTCGCGAGTTCCTCCGGATTCAGCGCGTTTTGCGGGCCGGTTTCGAAGCGGATTCCGTCGAACGTAACGTCTTCCAAAATCATTCGTTCCCCCGGTTCGAGGAGGAAATTGCGCGCTTGGGAGCGGATAATGTCGATATTTTTGAACGTAATCCGGCGCATATGCGGGGCGCGACTCTCGTGGCCCATCAAGACCGTGCGGGCGCGGTCGCACCAAAAGACGCAATTTTCGACG
>JAFYVO010000179.1 GCA_017549085.1 Thermoguttaceae bacterium | reverse complement strand
TGTTGGTCGTCATCGCGATCATCGGTATTTTGATCGGTTTGCTCCTTCCGGCGGTTCAAGCGGCGCGCGAAGCGGCTCGACGCATGCAATGCACCAATAACCTGAAGCAACTCGGCCTCGCGATCCAAAACTTCCACGACGCGCACAACCGCCTCCCGAACCAATATCGCGATAAGTTCTGGACGGAAGGCTTTTATCACAGCGCGATCGAAAGCCGCCTTTACCGCTACTCGGCGCAAGCGTTGCTCCTGCCGTACATCGAGCAAACCGCGCTCTTCGACGTGATGACCGGCGCGCTCCGCAAAGCGCAACAAACCGGGAACAGCGCGTACTCGTTCAGCCCGACCGACGGGAGCAATATCCCGACCGACTTGACCGAAAACCCGGCGACCGCCGGAATCGACGCGTTCCTCTGCCCGTCCGAAGGACGCGCCGTCGGTTCGAAGGGGCAAGACAACCATCTCGGTCGCTGCAGTTACGCCACGAACAACGGCGACTGCATCATCTCGAACGACTCGTCCGGGAACCAAAACCGTCGCGGCGTCTTTATGAACGGTTACTACTGCCCGAACACGACTTTCGCGACGATCACCGACGGCCTTAGCAACACGATCGCGTTCAGCGAAATCAACGTTACGGAAGTCGACAACGACCGCAGCGTCAAATCGGCGATCGCGTACCTGACCGGCGCGAAGTCGAAACCGTCGTCGGCCTGCTTGGCGATGCGCGGCGAAAACGGCCAACTCGCCGACAGCGTTACGAAAGTTTACACGATCAAGGGCCGTCGTTGGATCGACGCCCGCAGCGGTTGCACGCAATTCCAAGCCGCGCTTCCGCCGAACTCCCCGAGCTGCTGCGGTTCCGGCGGCGGCGAGTCGGACGACTACGGCTGCATCTCCGCGTCGAGCAACCACAGCGGCGGCGTCAACTGCGTTATGTGCGACGGTTCCGTCCGCTTCGTTAGCGAAACGATCGACTGCGGCAACATCACCGAAATTATGGGCGGCGCCGCGAACACGGACGGTCAAGACAACAAGTGGACCGGCAAATCTTGGCACGGCGTTTGGGGCGCGATGGCGACCCCGAACAAAGGCGAAACCGAAACGCTTTAATCGCGACATTTACGCGGCGCGCTTAGCGTTCGAACGCCGAGCGCGTCGTTTTCCGTCCCCCTTAAACTCAACCTACCTTACCCGTTTTCGCGTTCGCCGTCGACTCGGCAAAGTCGACGCGACGCGGCGACGCAACGTTTGAAATAGGAAACCCCAATGAAAAATAAATTCCTGTTGTTCTTCGCGCTTCTCGGTCTTTTGGCGACGGTCCCGGCTTGCGGCGGCGGCGCGATCAAAACGGAAGGCGTTACCGGCGTCGTTACGCTCGACGGCGAACCGCTCGCGAACGCGACCGTTTACTTCACCCCGGCCGAAGGTTCGACCGGCGCGTTGCAAAGCGTCGGCAAGACGAACGAAAAAGGCGAATACAAACTTCAAACGCTCCTCGGCGCCGCCGACGCGGGCACGACGCCGGGCGATTACGTCGTTACCGTCGACTGCGTCGACGAAGTCGAAACCGGTCGTATGAAGAAGAACGACGACGGCGAAGACGTTCCGGAAACGGAAGAAATTCAACTCGTTCCGGCCCGTTACCTGAACGGCGCGACGTCCGGTTTGACCGCGACGGTCGTCAAGGGTTCGAACACGTTCAACTTCGACCTGACCTCGGAAGAGTGATCGTTTCGCCCGGTTCGCCTCGCCGCGCGACCGACGAACGCCTAAAGCGCAAAACGACGGGCCTAACCGTTTCTCGCGGGCCCGTCGTTTTCGCGTTTCTTGTCGATTTGCGCCGCGTCAATTCTCCCGAACGACTAAACGCGGTTTCTCGACGCGATCGTCGAACGCGGCGACGGCGCCGGCTAAAGATTCGAGCCGACGACCGCCCCGGCCAACGACGACGGCGCCCCAAACGTCGCCCTGCGAAACGACGACGCCGTCCTCCGCCGTTCAGCGTCGGACGACGCTTCGTTTTCGCGCGCCAACTCGCCGATTTCGTCGCGAGGAAACCCCAGTTTTGCGACGCCGCGTCAATTCTCGCGCAGGACGTGTCGCGGTTTCTCGATGACGATCGTCGAGCGCGGCGCCAACGACTTCGCCAGCCAAACGTTCGAACCGACGACCGAATCCCGACCAACGACGACGTCGCCCCCCAAAATCGTCGCGTTCGCGTACACGACGACGCCGTCTTCCAGCGTCGGATGCCGTTTCGTTCCGCGCACCAACTCGCCGGTTTCGTCGCGAGGAAAACTCAACGCGCCGAGCGTGACGCCTTGGTAAATTTTGACCCAATCGCCGATTTCGCACGTTTCGCCGATCACGACGCCGGTGCCGTGGTCGATGAAGAAATACTCGCCGATTTTCGCGCCCGGGTGAATGTCGACGCCGGTGCGCGAGTGCGCCAATTCCGACATAATCCGCGGAAGGAGCGGAACCCCCAATTCCCAAAGCGCCCGCGCGATTCGGTGCGTCGTAATCGCCTCGAAACCGGGATAGCAAAAGACGACTTCCGCGGTCGACTTGCACGCCGGATCCCCCTTCATCGCCGCCTCGACGTCTTTTTCGAGCTTTTCGCGAATCTCCGGAATCCGCGCTAAAAACGCCGCCGCCTTTTCGTCGCCGAGGCGGTCGAAGTCGGCGCGTTTCTCCGGTCGACAAGGTTCGAGCGGGGCGCCGTTCGTCGTCTCGCCGCAAAACGCCCGCGAAATCTGCGCCCGCAACGCGTCGTAAATTTTGTCGACGAGGTTCCCGACGTAATAAACGACGTTCCCCGACGTCAGCCGGTCGCGCCGACGGAAGCCGGGAAAAAGAACTTCGTTCAAATCGCTTAAAATCTCGGCGACGGTTTCCTTGTTCGGGAGGGAACAGCGGTCGAGTCGGCTCGTCGCCCGCGTTCGAGCGTACGACGCGACAATTTTTTCCGTCAATTCCGGGAGCGCGTCCCGCGTTCTCGTTTCCGCGCTCGCCAACCGAATTTCGTTCATTTCCCTCGTTTCCTTTCTAATCTATTTCGGCGTCGGAGTCGTTGCTCCGCCCCGCCTTTCCCTTTATTTTGCCCGCTTGTCGGCGATTTGTCAAGCGGCTTGCGCCTCTCTTTTTCGCGCTTCCGGCCGACGCCGCCGACCGCCGCGGAAAAATCGCGTCCTTTTTTCTTCCGTCCCTTGCCAAATCGCGCCGAATCTGATATTCTAAAGACGAACGTTTTACCGAACGCCCGGAAACTCTTCACTCGCCGACTCCCCGTTAGTCCGGTCGTTTCGTCCCTTTTTTTCGCCGATAGAAAGCCCGACTATGTCCGATTCCGACCGCCCGAACGACGATTCGCGCCTCCAAGCCGACGCGCAATACGGTTTAAAATTCGTTTCCGAAACGACGCCGGACGACGTTTTCGCGATTCGCTCCGACGACGCGCCGTCCCCCGCCGCCGTTCCGACGCCCAACCCGAACGACGGCCCGACCGTCGCGCCTCCGCCGCCGTCGAGCGCGCCCGACGTTTACGGCCTCGCGGAACCGGAACCGGACGTTTACGGTCTCGCCGAACCGATTCCGACGCCGCCGCAACCGTCCGCCGTCCCTCCGAAAGTCGACGCGCCGAAACTGAAAAAAACGAAACGCGCTCCGGTCGCCGAGGATCGGGAGCCCGAGTACTCGCTCGAAGAGATTTACGAACGCAAGCGCCGCGAACGCGAGGAAAACGCCGAAGAGTACGTCCGCGGCGAACGTCCGGAACTCCCGGCGCGCCCCTATATCGACCGAATAATGAAGCCGTTTTGCTCGATTTCGTTCCTGTTGCGGTTGGGGATCATTTCCGGCTTGGCGTTTATTCCGTTGTTTTTAGCGACTTGGCTCTTCTCGCGCCACTTTTCGACCGTCGTCGCGGAGATGCTGACGAAAAACGAGGAGCTCGGCGCGCTGACGGCGTTCTTCCGTTGCGTTTGGGCCGACAAGATTATTTTTACGATTTTCTGCTTCGGTTGGGGCGTCTTTTCGATACCGCATTCGTTTCATATTTTCAGCGAAACGGCGGCGGGCGCGGACGATATCGACGAATGGCCGGAGTACAACTTTGTCGGCGGTCTCGGTCAATTCCTTTGGCTGACGGCGCTCGTCGGGCTCGCGGGGATTCCGGGCGCGTTCCTTTTCGGCGTTTTGGGCTTGAATTCGCTCGTCGGTTTTACGCTCTCCGGCACGCTGTTGACGCCGTTCTTTTTCCTCGGTTGCATGCAGACGGACACGCTCTTCGGCTTGGCGACGAAGGAGACGCTGGCGAGTTTGAAGCGCGTCGGCAAGAGCTGGTTAAACTTCTATTTTATCGCGTTTGCGTTCCTTTTCGGGACGATCGGTTTGTCGTTGGCGGCGATCGGCGCGGTCGTTTCGGCGAAGGGGTCCGCGTCGCGAGCGGTTTTCGCGGCGGCGATCGTTTCGTTGATTTTTAGCTTCGTTCCGGCGCTTTACCTGCGCTTTTTGGGACGCTTGGCTTGGATTATCGAAGACGACGTCCGCCGACGCGCCGAGGAGGAAGCGGACGCGGAAACCGACGACGATTCGGACGAAGACGCCGACGCGTAAGCGGCGCCCGCCGTTTCTCCCCTAACCTTCCTCAACGTTCGTCGTTAACGCGCCGCCGAAGGCGGTTTTACCCGAGCTACCGCTCGAACTCGGTTTCTTCGCTCCGACGTCGCTTGACTTTTTCGCCCAAACCAAAACAAGGAGAAACGCCGAATGACCGAAAAGTCGCCCCAATCGCCGACGTCCGAAAACGCCAAAATCGCCGCCGAAACGGAAATCGCTTGGGACGCGTCCCCCGCTCCCGGAACGCGCAAGTCGTTTATTTTCAACGGCGTCGAGTTCGCGTTCCGATACTGTCCTCCCGGAACGTTTACGATGGGAGGCGGAGAAGCCGAAAACGATTCCACCTTCGTTTCGCGACAAGAAGTAACGCTGACGCGCGGCTTTTGGACGCTCGAAAACCCGACGACGCAAGGTCAATACGAAGCGGTCGTCGGCTCGAATCCGAGTTGGTTTTCCGCGGCGACGCAAGTTCGCCCGAAAGACGGGACGCCCGGCAAAGCGTTGACGCGTTACCTTGACGCGACCGGCGGCGACACGTCGCGGCTTCCGGTCGAGTCGGTAACTTGGGAGGACGCGCAAGATTTCTGCAAAGCATTAAACGACGCGATTTCGCTCCCGCCGGGGTTGGCGTTTCGCTTGCCGACGTCCGCCGAATGGGAGCGCGCCTGCCGAGCCGGAACGACGACTCGCTTCTATTGGGGCGACGAGTTCGACGGTTCACAAGCCAACGCCGAAGGGATTTTGCCGCTTCGTTGGGCGATTTCGAAAAAGATTTGGAACCGAACGACCGAAGTCGGCCAATTCGGCGCGAACCCTTGGGGCCTCGTCGATATGTCTGGGAACGTCGAGGAATGGACGCTCGACCTGATCGGCGCGCCCGACGATCCGAACCGCTTGTCGCCGCCGACGGTCGACCCGAAAGGCGCGAAAACGGGCGTTTGCCGAGTAACGCGCGGCGGCTCTTGGTATTCGACGCAAAAAGACCTCCGCTCCGGAAGCCGCCGTTTGGAAAATCAGCGCGCCGCCAACGTCGAACTCGGATTCCGTTGCGTCGTCGGGAGTTGGGACGCGGAGACGGCGGCGGTCGTTTCGGAACCTTGGGACGAAGCGGCGGAGGCGGCGGTCGTCGCGGCGATTCGAACGGCTCGCGAAAACGCGCCCCCGCTTCCCGGCGTCGACTCCAACTCCGACGCGGCTTGGGATTCGGAACCGCCCGCCGGAACGCGCAAGACGTTCGACGTCGGCGGCGTCGAGTTCGCGTTCCGATTTTGCCC
>JAFYVO010000178.1 GCA_017549085.1 Thermoguttaceae bacterium | reverse complement strand
TCAAAAGCGTTTTTTCGACGCGCCCCGTCACCCCCCCGAAAGATCAAACAGCGCGTCGGCGCCCAAAAGCGTTTTTCGACGCGTCCCGCTAAGAAGCGCCCGCTCGCTCACTTCAAGAAATCTTTTTCGTCCGCCGCGACGACGATTCCGCGCCGCTCCTCCAACGGAAAACGCCCGTAATCCGGGAAGGCGGTAACGCACTTCATCTCGTCGTCGACTCGCTCCGCAACGACGCGAATCGGCACCCCAAACCGCTCCTCGACGCACACGTAGCGTTGCGTCTTTTCATTTGCGGCGTCGTTAGCGTTCTCTTGTAAAAACCAGCGCGAATTAGAGTCGGCGAGAATATCGGAAACTTCGTACATAAACCGCTCTCCCGTCCAAAAATCAGGAATCTGGGTTTTGCCGAACTTCGCGGCGTCCGGATTCGCGTGTCCGCCCGACCAACCGCGAACGCTCGTCGCCGTTCCCCCTTCCGTTTCCGACGCCCGAACCGTTCGCGTAATCGGCTCGCCAAACAAGATATGCCGCGTTCGCTCCACGTCGACGCGATTTTCGCCGCGCCGCACGGCGTTCAGCTCCAACTGCTCGCGAACGTAATCGTACCGCGCCCGCCGCTCCTCAAAAAAATCGGTCGTCGAAAGAGTCGGGTGAAACTGTTTGCTGAAAAAATTCCAATAAAGCCGTTCGCTCGCCGCGTTTCCCGCGCTTTGCTCCGTTACCGTCGTTTCAAACCTTCGCTTTTCCACCCGTTCGCCCCCTTTCGTTTCCCCTACGTCCTTCCCCATTTAGACGCTCCGCAAGAAGTTGAGTTCCCAACGAGTTATCGTCGCGCTTCCCTCCGTCCCCAAGACGCGGTTTTCGCGACGGCGACCGAATCGACCGACCGCCGCCCTCCCCGTCAAGAAACGGGGCTAGGCGCGACGAACCCCTCCGCCGCGCCTTCGCGTTTCCCCAGAATTCGCGCCCTGAAATCGCCCATAACGGCGAAACAGGGGCGTTAAAACCGTCAAACTCGTCCAAAACCGACAAGACGGCGCGCCTTGTCGTAAGTCTCCTCGGCGATTTGACGAGCGTAGTCGCGTCCGCGGTCGAGCGTTTCGTCGACAAGGCCCGACTTCATCGTTTCGGCAAATTTCTCTTGCAAACCGCCCAAGAACTCGCAAACCACCTCGGCGACCTCCTTCTTCAAATCGCCGTAACGCGCGCTTTCGAAATGTTTTTCCGATTCGGGAATCGAAATTCCTTTGAAAACGGAGTAAATCGTCAACAAATTCGAAACGCCGGGCTTGTTCGCTTCGTCGAAGTAAACGCCTTCGCCGGAGTCGGTAACGGCGCTCATAATCTTTTTGCGCGCTTCTTTTTCGGTGTCGGTCAAGAAAATCGACGCTTTCGGGTTCTCGCAACTCTTGCTCATCTTCTTTTCCGGCGCTTGCAGGTCGCGAATTTTCGCGCCGACGGTCGGAATGAGCGGTTCCGGAACGACGAACGTTTCGCCGTACTTCGAGTTAAAACGTTGCGCCAGATTGCGCGCCAGTTCGACGTGTTGCTTTTGGTCGGCGCCGGTCGGAACGACGTGCGCGTTGTAAAGCAAAATGTCGGCCGCCATCAAAATCGGATAAGTGAAGAGCCCGCAACCGATTTCCTTCTTTTTCTTCTCTTGCTCTTCGGACTTCGCCTTAAATTGCGTCATCCGCGACATTTCGCCCATATAAGCGGTGCATTCGAGAATCCACGAAAGATTCGCGTGTTGCGGCACTTCCGACTGAATGTAAATATGATTTTGCTCCGGAGAAACGCCGCAAGCGAGGTACATCCCGACGACTTCGCGGATTCGACGATGAAGAAGTTCCGGGTCTTGCGGCACGGTGATCGCGTGCATATCCGGCACGAAAAGGAACGTCTCGTAATCGTTTTGATAATTAACGACTTGTTTGATTCCCCCGCAATAATTTCCGATCGTCAACACGCCGCTCGGTTGCAAGCCGGTCAAGAGTCTTTTTTTCATCGCTTTTCCAATTTCGTTTTTTGATTCATTCCGCTAACGTCTCGGGCCGACGGATTCGCCGCCGTCTCGACTATTATACCCGTTTTTTCGCAAGTCGCAAGCGGGGGCGCGAAACCGATCTTAAAACGCCGGAGTCCCCTATATTAATAATAATGACAACAACGTGTAACACTCCGTTTTTTATCGTCGTAAACGAAACGCTCGCGCTCGTTCCGCGCGTTTTCGAATCCAATAAAAAAATTTTCTCCCCCGCTAGACGAAGCCGGAAAAATCGGTTAAAATAAGATCGGATAGTTTTGGGAAGCGCCGTAAAACGTTCTTTTCCCAGCTTGTCGAACGCCGCGTTCGCCGTCGTTCGCCCTTAATTTGACGTTTGTTTGAAGACGAAAGGTTTGAAATGGAACTGCACGAGTTGATTCAATCCCTCAAAACCGATGAAGGCGGTAAAATCGTTATGGTCGTTTCGGACGGTATCGGCGGTCTGCCGCTGCAACCGGGCGGGCCGACCGAATTGGAAGCCGCTTCGACGCCGAATCTCGATCAACTCGCCGCCAAGGGCGTTTCCGGCATGTCCCTCCCGATTCTCCCGGGTATCACCCCCGGTAGCGGTCCGGGCCACCTCGGTCTCTTCGGTTACGACCCGCTCGTCTTCCAAATCGGTCGCGGCGTTCTCGAAGCCGCCGGTATCGCGTTCCCGGTCGGCCCGAACGACGTCTGCATCCGTTGCAACTTCTGCACGATCGACGAAAACGGCCTCATCACCGACCGTCGCGCGGGCCGCATTCCGACCGAAGAATCGGTCGAAGTCGTTAAACTTCTCGAAAACGTCAAAATCCCGGGCGTCGAAGTCTTCGTCAAGCCGGTCAAAGAACACCGTTTCGTCGTCGTTTTCCGCGGCGAAGGCCTCGGCGGCAACGTGATGGACACCGACCCGCAAAAGGTCGGCGCGAAACCGCTTGATCCGGTCGCCAAAGACGCCGAAAGCGAAAAGACCGCTCAAGTCGCGAAGGAATTCTTCAACCAAGCCGTTGAAATCCTCAAAGGCCAACCGAAGGCGAACTGCCTGACGATGCGCGGTTTCGCGAAAAAACCGAGCCTCCCGACCTACAAAGAACTGTACGGTCTCGACGCCGCCGCGATCGCCGTTTACCCGATGTACAAAGGCCTTGCGAGCCTCGTCGGAATGGAACTCGTCGGTTCCCCGGCTTCGCTCCAAGAAGAAGTCGAAGTCCTGAAAGAAAACTGGAACAAATACGACTTCTTCTTCCTCCACTTCAAGTATACCGACAGCCGCGGCGAAGACGGCAATTACGAAGAAAAGCGCAAGATGGTCGAAGAACTCGACAAAGTCATGCCGCAAATCGCCGAACTCATCGGCCCGAACGACTGCTTGATCGTTACCGGCGACCACAGCACCCCGGCGAAAATGGCCTCGCACTCCTTCCACCCGGTTCCGACGATGATCGTCTCCGATCTCGCCCGCACCGACTCCTGCCAAAAATTCGGCGAAACGGAAGCGAACAACTTCGGCGGCCTCGGCCACTTCCAAGCGATTCACCTGATGCCGCTCGCGATGGCGCACGCCAACCGCTTGGGCAAATTCGGCGCTTAGTTTTCGCCCCTTAGGAGCGTTTTCGAACGCTCCCGTTGTTTCCCAATCGCCGATTTTAACGTTTTTACTCCTTAGAAAGGCGTTAAAGTCGGCGGTCGGTTGTTATTTTCTTGCGAACGGTTCGTTCCTTCGAGAGCGCGACCGTTCGTTAGCCGCCCCTTAAACCGTCGGCGGCGCGTTTGCGTCGACGCGGCTTTGGAGACGACGTCTATGTCGAAACGCCTGTTTTTCCCCCTTTTTACCGCCTCGACGCTTCTTCTCGGCGCCGCGTTCGGTTGCGGTCGCTCCCCCGAAACGCCGGCGATTCCTCCGGAAGCCGCCGCGGAGCGTTCGGTCGATTATTCGGCGGCCTCCGACGGCGAAGTCGCGCTTCTAACGTCCGAAGAAAAGTTTAACGCGTTCGTCAAAGGCTCGCCCGTCGCCGTCGTTAAATTCGGCGCGCAGTGGTGCCCGCCGTGTCGCGCTTTCGAGCCCGACTTGCGCCAACAAGCCGGTTACTTCGCCGAACGCGGGGTGAAATTCGCCGAAGTCGACGTCGACGAACTCGGCGGCAAAGCGCGCGACCTCGGCGTTCAATCGATTCCGGACGTTCGCGTCTACCTCGACGGTCGAGAATACGCGCAAATCCTCGGTTACCAGCCGCACACGTTGGCGAATCTCGTCGACTCCATTTGCGAGCCCGCGCCGCAAGAAACGCAACCCGCGTCCGACGCGTCAAAAACGCCTTCGGAAAAGGCGGCCGACAACCTTAAATCCGCCGAAAAACCGCTTGAAGAAGAGCTTTGGCCGGAAGAATGACCGATTCCCTTCCCGTCGACGCGCCGGAAACGTCCGTTTCGTTTCGTTTTGACAAAGCGCGAAAAATCAAACGCACGACCGATTTTCAACTCGTTTATCGGGCGAGAATCCGCGTCTACAACGAACGTCTGACCGTTTGTTGCAGACCGACGGCGCCCGACGCGCCCAGTCGTTTAGGCCTTTCCGTTTCGAAAAAAGTCGGCAAAGCGTTCGTTCGCAATCGTTGGAAGCGGTTGCTGCGCGAGGCGTTTCGTCTCCAACGTCGAGAACTTCCGACCGGTTTCGATTTTATCGCCATTCCAACGCGCCAAGACAAGGTTCCGTCGTTAGAAATTCTTGCCGACGACCTCCTGAAACTCTCGCGCCGTTGCGTTCGCAAAGCGATCAAAAGAGGCGCTACCGCTCCAACGCGCGACGCCGCCCCCCCCCTTTCGGCAACTTGCGAATGATCCGACGCGTTTTCCTCTTTTTATTGCGACTTTGCGCCTCGGCCCAGTCGTTTGCGGAACGTTTTTTGACGTTTTTAATCGTTAAAATCGTTCGTTTTTACCAAGTTGCCATTAGCCCTATGTTC
>JAFYVO010000177.1 GCA_017549085.1 Thermoguttaceae bacterium | reverse complement strand
AGCGCCTGCGTCGACGCCTTCGTTTCCGCCGTCGCGACGCGGTCGCCGAACATATAAGCGGCGGTGTAAAGGAACGCGAACGCGACGCCGTGCAGCATCATCCCGAGAATCGCGACGGGAAAAACGCAGGTCGAGAAGAGGAAATAACGCAACCCCCAAGCGACCAAGCCGAGCGTCAGCGCGCCCTTCAAGCCGACGCGAAGAACGGCGAACGAAAGCGCGGCGGTGAAAATCAGCTCCGAAACTTGGTTCAACGTCGCGAACGTCGACGCGTATTCCGTCGGAACGCCGAGCGCGTCGCCGACGTAATCGCCGAACATCGGATTATAGAAATTCGACCCGAAAATCGACGTCATAAAAGCGCAAAGCATAAAGAGCGCGAAGTCGCGACGTTTGAAGAGCGCGAGCGCGCGCAAGCCGAACGGGTCGTTATTTTTCGTTCCGCTCGGCGGCGTGTTCGGGAGGGTCGCCGAGTAAAACGCGAAGAAGAGGGAGAGCGCGCCGCCGACGTAAAAACAGGTCGTCGGGCGAACGAGCAGATTGACGATCATCCAGCCGAGCGTCCCGAACATAAAGACGAGCGAAACGCGTTCTGGTTTCGAATAATGTTTGAAAACGACGGCGTTCGTCAGCGGAATCGTCGGCATATACGCCAGCCCGGCGAGAAACATCAGCGCGGCGAAGAACGGTCGGTTCAACGTTTCGGCGTTGGCGACGGCGCCGCAAGCGGTCAGCGCGACGGCGCCGAGCAAATGCAAAATCGCCGCGACCTTTTGCGCCGCGAACTTGCGGTCGGCCAACGGCCCAAAGAGCGGAGCGAAGAGCGCGCCGAAGGTGAACGCCGAGTAAAAGAGGCCGACGTCGAAACCGCGCTCTTGCGCCAGCGCGCCGAGCGAAATCGTCCAAGAGCCCCAAATCGCCAACTGCAGGAAGTAAGCGAAATACAATCTCGCGTCCGTCGACGCGACGTTTTTCTTCTCGGTCATCGTTTACCCGACGCCTCTACTTTTGACGTTGTTAATAAAATAGCGCTCGCTTTTTCCTTTTCGCCGCGAGCGAAACGTCCGTTTGCTCCGCGACGCAACCGACCGTCGCGGCGCGTTCGCTCCAACCGGCGTTCGTCGGAACGCGGCCTTTCCGAAACGACGAAACGGAAAAAACGCCCGGAAAACGAACGACGCGCTTACCGAAACGTCGGAAAACGAACGGAAAACAAACGACGCGCTTACCGAAACGTCGGAAAACGCCCGGAAAACAAACGACGCGCTTACCGAAACGTCGGAAAACGAACGGAGAACGAACGCGAAAAAAGTTTCGCCGTCCCCGCGACGCAAAAAAACGCAAGACGCGACCGCTTTCGTCGCGGCGAGCCTTGCGTTTTCAAATTTCGGTCGCGCCCCTTAATTTCGAGCGACGCGACGCGGACGCCGGAGCGGAAAGGTCGTCGAAACGCCGTCCCGCTCCGCGCTAATTTCAACCGTTAAATCCGGAATCACGCGGCGTCGGAAGCGGCGGCTTCTTCGGCGGATTTCGGTTCTTTGCCGAGGAGGGCGAAAACGATCGTCCAGAAGAGGCAGAAAACGGTCGGAATGTAGAGGAGTTTTTTCCAGTCGGTTTTCGCGACCGGGGCGGCTTCTTCAGCCGGAGCGGCTTCGGCGGTCGCGGCTTCTTCGGCCGGGGCGGCGTCGGCGGCGACTTCGGCGACCGGAGCGGCTTCAGCCGGAGCGGCGACTTCGGCGACCGGAGCGGCTTCAGCCGGCGCGGCGGCTTCGGCGACCGGGGCTTCTTCAGCCGGAGCGGCGGCTTCGTCGATCGAAGCGTCTTGCGCGAACGCGACGCTCGTCAGAGCGAAGGAGACGGCTTCAGCCGGAGCGGCTTCTTCAGCCGGGGCGGCTTCTTCGGTCGTCGCTTCTTCTTGTTGGACGGCGGCCGGTTGGGCGGCGTCGGCGACGGTGTATTTATCTTTCAGGGTGTCGAGCGCGAAACCGCTGACGAATTGGCCGACGCCGAGGAGCAGGAACGCGATCAACGATTGGACGGACGCCTTCATATCGGCCGGAGCGACGCGGTCGCCGAACATGTAGCTGGCGGTGTAAAGGAACGCGTAAGCGAGACCGTGGAGCAAGATCGCGACGACGGCCAACGGCATAGCGCCGGTCGAGAAGAGCGCGTAACGGATCGTCCAAGCGGCCAAACCGGCGAGCAAAACGCCTTTGAGACCGATGCGGCCGACGGCGAACGCCAACGCGGCCATAAAGAGGAGTTCCGAAACTTGGTTCAGGGTGCCGAAGGTCGCGGCGCGGTCCGGCGAAACGTTCAGAACGTCGTTGACGTAGGAACCGAACATCGGGAAGTAGAAGTTCGAACCGAAGATCGAGACCATGAACGCGCAGATCATGAACGCGGCGAAGTCCTTACGTTTGAAGAGCGCGAGGGCTTTCAAACCGAACGGGTCGTTGTTCTTCGTGCCGGCCGGCGGGGTGTTCGGCAACGTCAGCGCGTAAGCGGCGAAGACGAGCGAAACGAGACCGCCGAGGTAGAAGCACGTGGTCGGTTTGACGATCAGGTTGATGAGAATCCAGCCGAGCGTCCCAAAGATGAAGACGAACGAGGCTTTGTCTTTATTCGGAATGTGTTTGAAAACGACGGCGTTGATCAACGGAATCGACGGCATATAAGCGAAACCGGCGACGAACATCAACGCGATGAAGGCCGTCATGTTGACCGTTTCAGCGTTCGAAACGACGCCGCAAGCGAGGAGCGCCGCGCCGCCGAGGAAGTGCATGAACGCCAAAACTTTTTGCGCCGCGAACTTGCTGTCGGCGATCGGGCCGATCACCGGAGCGAAGAGAGCTCCGAGCGCGAAGAACGAATAAAGAGCGCCGGGGTTGAAACCCTTGGCCGCGGCGAGCGCGCCGAGAGCGATGTTCCACGAACCCCAGATCGCAAACTGCATCAAATAGGCGACTTGCAAACGCCCGTACATACCCATAGGAACCTCCTGAAGGTTTTTTCGAAATTATTTCCGGAAATTTCGCGTCGACCGCCGCCGCTCGGAGCGCTCGCGCTTTGCCGCAAGAGCCGCGAACCGTCGCCAAATCCGGGGTTCTTGGGAAACCCGGGTTGTTCCGTCGAACGCCGTCGCGAACGCTTCGCGAACCGCCCTTCGACCGAGCGAACGCCAAACGCCGCCGTCAAACGCGTCGAAAAATTAGCGGCGAACGTTCCCGACGCGACGTTGCGAAAAATTCGCGCGGGTCGCTCGACGCTATTCGTTCATTATAAGCTGAAGAGGCGGCAAATTTCAAGCGTTTTTTTTCGCCCTTTTTCTCTTTTTCGCAAAATTTCCCGCAAACGCTGGAAAAATATTCGCGTCGCGACGGTAAAAACGACGATACCGACGATAACGAACGCCGTTAAACTTTGCCGGTTCTAACGCCGCGTTCCCTCCCCAACCGTCTCCGACGCGTCGCGCTATTAATATATTAATGGCAAAACGCCGTTTTCGGAGGGCGGTTGATTTCGTCGCGCCGACGTTGCAAAACGCGGTCGTTGCTTTTTACCGTCCTTTAAAGTTCGCCGTCGTTATGAAAACCGTCGTTTTCTCCGACGCCGCGTCTCGCCGACGCCGCGTCCTTTGGAACGCGCTT
>JAFYVO010000176.1 GCA_017549085.1 Thermoguttaceae bacterium | reverse complement strand
GGCGTCGATTTGCCGCCGTCGATGATCGAGTTGATCCATTCGCGGTGATGGCCCGCCGACGACGGAATCGATTTCGCCGGACGTTCGTATTTCGCGTATTTTTCGGTCGGATAAAGGCGAATCGTGCCGTAGTCCGCTTCCAAAATCCCTTCGTCGCCGACGAAAATAACGCCCATCCCGAGATTTTCGAGTTTCTTTTCGGCGATGACCTTCGGGCGGCGCTTGCCGTCGTACCAAGTGAGCGGGAGCGTTTTGCCGTTCCAGTCGAATTCGTAACGGCATTCGACGTCGAGCGGGCAGCACATCGGGCTGATTTCCGTGTCGCACGTCGCTTCGATCGTCTTCGGATATTGAAGATCGAGCGCCCAGAACGGCAAGTCCATCAGGTGGCAGGCCATGTCGCCGAACGTGCCGGTGCCGAACGGCCAGTAGCCGCGCCAACGCGCCGGGACGTAGCACGGGTTGTAGTCGATCCATTGCGCCGGGCCGAGCCATTCGTCCCAGTGGAAGTGTTTCGGAACTTCAAATTTTTCTTTCGACGGTTCCGGATAACCGCCCCAACCTTTGCCGCACCAAACGTGAACTTCTTGCGTTTCGCCGATCGCGCCCGCTTGAATCAGCTCGACGACGCGGCGGTAGTTGTCGGTCGCGTGAATGACCGTCCCCATTTGCGTCGCGAGGTTCTTTTCTTTCGCAACCTTTTGCATCGCGCGGATTTCGGCGACGTCGTGCGCGAGCGGTTTTTCGCAGAAGCAAGGAATGCCGCGCTTCATCGCCGCCAACGATTGGACCGCGTGCGTGTGGTCCGGGCCGCTGACGAGGACGCAGTCGAGGTCTTTCATTTCGTCGAACATCGTACGATAATCGTAGAAGCGTTTCGCGTCTTTGTAGCGTGCGCCTTGCGATTCGAGCGTGTTTTCGTCGACGTCGCAAAGGGCGGCGATATTGACGAGGTCGTGCGGGAGTTCGTTGATGTTCCCGGCGCCGCGACCGCCGATCCCGATGACGGCGATGTTCAGCTTCGAGGAAGCGTTGTTGGCGCGGGCGACATACGGGGAAGCGACGCCCGAAACGCTCAACGCGGCGGCGGAAAGCGCGGACGTTTTCAAGAATTGACGACGATTAAGAGCCATCGCGGTCTCCTTATTCGGTAAAATAGCGAAAATGCGTGGAATAAAATGTCGCGGCGACGGCGAAACGGAGGGGGGAACCGCTCGACGGTCGGCGCGTCGACGCCGGTGTTATCGGTTCTTTGGAACGCGTCGGCGTCGGAAATTTTAAGGAAAATCGTTAAAAACGGTAAAATTTAACCGCCGCCCGCCGAAAAAGCGCGCTTGACGGCGTCGTTTTCGACGATTTTACGTCAAACGGCGCCGAATTTCAAGCGAAAAATTGGATTATTCCGAAGTTTTTTCCAATTCGTTCAAAAGCGCGACGAACCAAGCGCGGTTGTCGGCGCCGCAGTACGTCATGCGTCCGCCCATTCGGCTGAACGTTTTGCAGTAGCGGTGGTAGTAAGCCGGGTCGGTTTGCGGCGGTTCGCCGTCGCGCGTCCAGTCCCAAGTCGACTTCGCAAGGTCGACGACGTGAATCGAAAAGTCGGTAATCGAACGGCCTTCGCGACGGGCGACGTTGCGCGCCATCGAGAGCGACTTTTCGAAAATCATCGGCGACAAAACCGCCGAGCCGACCGAAAGATAAACGCCTCCTTCGAGCTTGGAAACGGAATCGGCGTAAAGGAGGAAGTCCCGCTGGGCGGCGCGACCGATCGCCGCGCAGTCGTTCGCCGGGTGCGTGTAAATAATGTCGCAACCGATCATCGGCCCGCAAGTGAAACGGACGTCGGCGCGTCGCGTTCGGAAGGCGGTCGAGTATTCGCGGAACGGGTGCGCGATTTCGAGCTTGCCGTCCGGGAGCGAGAAACGTCGCTTGGCGCGGAGCAGGTCGGCGGCCGCGGCGGCGCGGTCGAGCGTCGCGGTAAGCTGGGCAAGTTGGGCAAAATTGGCGGAAACGGCGGCTTCGGTTGACGGTAAGTTGGGCGAATTGGGGAAAACGGGGGCGTCGGCGACTTGCGCTCCGGCGGCGATCGCGTCGCGAAGTTCCGCGTCGGACGGGATTTCGAAGCCGTCGTCGACGATCGTTTGACCGACCGCCGCGCCGTAACCGAGCCCGCGGTAAGCGCCGACGACGATCGCCAAGTTGATGAAACGGCCGGTTTCCTCCCAAATCCCGAACTGACCTTCGTTCGCGTAACGTTGGACGTCTTCGCCCGATTGACCTTGGAACGCGAACTCCCAGTCGTGAATGACGCCGGCGCCGTTCGTCGTCAAGTGCGTCAGCCAACCGCCTTCGGCGAGTCGGGAAAGAACCGGGCCGAGGCCGTTCTTAATCGAGTGCGCGCCGTAAGTTAAAACGCGAGCGGCGCCGAGCTTTTTAGCGCGTCGGAGTTCGGCGGCGGTCGTTTCGACGTCGCGAAACGCTTCGTCGGTCAACGCAACGGGGTAAGTCGCCGGGTCGATCGCTTCGCGTTGAATATCGATTTTATTGACGCGGCGGGCAAGGGGGAAAATTTCGAGGGCGTCGCGGGAAAATAGGTTC
>JAFYVO010000175.1 GCA_017549085.1 Thermoguttaceae bacterium | reverse complement strand
TATCGTTTCCAAGACGAGGAATATTTCATCTTAGAACAGCTCGACGGAACGAAAAGTCTCGACGCGATTAAGGAGGCGTTCGAGGCGCGTTTTCCTCCGCAAAAGATTACGCTGGAAGAGATTCAGTCGTTTATTGGGCAGTTGCACCAATGCAGCCTGATCGTCGTCGGCGTTCCGGACCAAGGCCACGAACTCTTGAAACGGCGCAAAAAACGCCGTCGCAAGGAGGTGATGGCGCAGTGTTCGAACATTTTGGCGATTCGTTTTAAAGGCGTCGACCCGAACCGCTTTTTCGACTGGCTTATGCCTTACGTCCGGTGGTGCTTCCATCCGGTAACGCTTTGCCTCTGCTTGGTTTCGATGCTGGCCGCGCTCCTGTTGGTCGGGATCGAGTTCGACTATTTCCGCTCGAAGTTGCCGGAGTTCCAGCAGTTTTTCGGGCCGGAAAACCTGATTTTGCTGAGTATTACGCTCGGCTTGACGAAAGTGCTTCACGAGTTTGGCCACGGTTTGTCGTGTAAGCATTGGGGGGGCGAGTGCCACGAGCTCGGCGTGATGATTCTAGTGTTGACGCCGTGTTTGTATTGCAACGTGTCGGACTCGTGGATGATTCCGAGCAAGTGGAAGCGCGCGGGAATCGTTATCGCCGGCGTTTTCGTCGAATGCACGTTGGCGTCGATATGCACCTTTATTTGGTGGTTTACGAACGAGAATTTGCTGCACTATTTGTGCTTGAACGTGATGTTTATTTCGTCGCTCAGCACGATCGTGTTCAACTTGAATCCGCTGTTGCGCTACGACGGTTATTACCTGCTGTCGGACTTGCTCGAAATCCCGAACATGCGCCAAAAAGCGACGAAGATTATGACGCAAAAGGCTTCGTCGTGGTTTTTGGGGATGGAGCAGCAAGACGACCCGTTTTTGTCGAAGCGCAATCAAGGTTGGTTCGCGCTTTACACGATCGGCGCCGTGTCGTACCGTTGGGTCGTTACCGCGTCGATTTTGTTCTTCGTTTACCACTTTTTCGACGCTTACGGCTTGAAAGTCCTCGCGCAGATTATCGCCGCGATGTCGCTTTACGGGCTGTTGATCGCGCCGCTTTGGAAGATCGCGAAGTTTTTTTGGGTGCCGGGGAGAATTTACCGAGTGAAAAAGACGCGCTTTTACCTGTCCCTTTCCGCCGTTTTGGCGTTGATCGCGGGTTTTTGTTTAATTCCTTTCCCGTATTCGATTTACGCGCCGGCGGTGATCGAGTTGCGTTCGAACGACGCGTCGACGGCGAACGTTTTGGCGCCGAAATCGGGGGGCTTCTTGGCCGAAATCGCGACCAAAGCGAACGGCGAGCTTATCGAACCGGGCGATTTTGTGAAGAAGGGCGATCTCCTGGCGCGCCTGCAAAACCCGACGCTCGACGCGGAGTTGATGGCGCTTCAAGGCCAACGTCGCGAGACCGAGCAAGAAATGCGAATGTGCGAACAGTTGGGCGCGGAGCGAGAGGCCGTCGCGCGGCTTCAAGAGTTGCGAGCGCGGCTCGACGGTTTGCGCAAGGCGATCGCCGAACTCCAAGCGCAACGTCTGCAGCTTGAACTGCGCGCGCCGATCGACGGCGTCGTCGTGTCGCCGTATTACCGAGTCGACCGCGAGAACAAGTTTGAGGATATGTCGTCGGAGTTGCGTCAATGGGAGGGAACGCCCCTTTCGCCGCGCAACCTGAACGTAACCCTTGAGCCGGGAACGCATATCTGTAGCGTCGGCGATCCGAAAAAGTTGGAGGCGGTGATCGTCGTCGACCAATCGAAGATCGATTTCGTTGTTCCGGGAAGTTCGGCGAAGATTAAGTTGAACGAGTTCCCGAGAGTAACGCTTTTGAGAGAAGTGCGAGAAATCGACGTCGTGGAGCGCCAAAAGATGGAAAACGCGCCGTTCCAACTTTCCGCCAAGGGGGGCGGCCCGATTGCGACGGAGACGGTCGAAGGGGGCGAAGAGCGTCCGCAAAGCGCGTCGTTCCGGGTGCGCGTCGACTTGGACGAGCCGGAAAATCTCGACGTGAAAGTCGGGATGACGGCGAAGACGAAAATTAAAGCGCGACCGCAAACGCTTTTGCAACGTTTGACGCGCTTGATTCGCGAAGTCTTTAACTTCAAGCTGTAAAAGCGGTTGCGACTTTCCGATAAAAAACGGGCGGCTTTCTCAAACCGAGAGAGCCGCCCGTTTTTTATTGCCGACTTTGCGGAAAACTAAGCGTTAACGTTTATTTAACGTCTTTTGGGATAAGGCGTTGAACGTCGACTTGCTTGATTTCGCCGTCTTTTTCTTGGTCGGCGTCTTGTCGCCAAGCGTCGAATTCGTCTTTCGAGTAATTTTTGCGGAGCCAGTTGACGTAAGGAAGCGCCGCGTCGTCTTGCCAATAGACGTTCCCTTCGAAGCGCGGTTGTTCCGGCGTCCAATCGACGTCGGAGCGGACGAGGCTTTCGGTCGCGTTGGCGAAAATGTTGCCGCGCAAAACGAGGTTTTTCGTCTGCGCCGTGTTCGAGTAGAACATAACGCAACGCCCGTTCTTGTCGGGACGTTGGACGTGCCCCCAACCGTAACCCGCGTTAAGACAAACGTTGTCGACGAACGCGACGTCCTGGGTAACAGATTCCGGCCCGCGGTTCCAATATTCGAACGAATATTCGCAGTTCCAGATGAGATTGTTCCGGTAAACGATGTTCCGCTCGACGTTGACGCCGGAGCCTTGGTTGGTGATCGCCGCGTCGTAAACTTCCCAAATACGGCAGTTTTCGACGACGTGGTCGCGTCCGGACGCCCAAAATTCGATCCCGTTCCCGAACCGAACGCGTCGCCCGGCGCCGCCTTCGCGGTATTGGTCGCCGCCGCCGATCCAAGAAATATCGCAGTTGCGGATCGTAACGCGCGCGTTCCCGGAGCCGCCGAACCCGTGCGCCGCGCCGTAGCGGAGGTCGAGCCCGTCGAAGACCGCCCATTCGACGCCGGAAAGGTCGACGACGTGTCGCATCACCGCCGCTTCAATCGACTCAAACCGGAGCGCCGGATTCTTGTCGGAGCGGTACCAAACGCGCCCTTCGCTTCGTTCGTAACAAAAGTCGTCGTTGGCTTTAAGATCGTCGAGCGTCCAACGTTTGAACGCCGCTTTGTTCCCGTCGAGAATGATGTTCCCGACGTCCGGGTCGAGGTCGAGCGCGTCGACTTCAATTTCTTCGACGACGAGGTTCGAAATTTCGATTTCGCAACCTTTCGGGAGCGTTCCGAAGTAGAACGTAACGCGAGCGTCGTCGGCGGTGTGCGTCGCTTTGAAGACGAGTTCTTGGCGCGAGTTTTCTTGCGTCGGCGAAAACTTGTTTTGGAGGAGCGAGCCGTAAGAGCTCCAAGGCGAGCCCGCCATCATCAGCGAAACGCTTGGCGCTTCGAACGGAATCGACGCGCTCGCGTCGAACGTAACCCGATAACATTTCCCGGTTTGCAGCGGGAACGGTCCGTTCGTCCATTGGACGTGATTCCCCGCTTTTCCCGATTCGGCGATTTTGACGCGGAACGTCTTAACGCCGTCGACGTCGCTAACGTTAAACGACGCGCTCGCGCCGTTTTCGGAGTGAATCCCCCAACCGCCGGTTAAAAAATCGCCTCCCGAGCCGACGACGCGAATTTCCGTCGGCCGCGTCGCCCAAAGGTCGTCGCCGACTTGAACCCAATCGCGTTCGTCGTTCAGCGCGACGGAGCGGAGAATACTCGGTTTCGCGCCTTCGCCGTAACTCGAATAAAGAACGGGTTTACCGGGGGAGCCGGACGCCGGTTTCAGCCCGCCGCGCCAACGTTCGCCCGCCTTAAAGTAAACCGCGTCCCCCGGTTGCAGTTTCGCCGAAGAAACGCGCTCGAGCGAACGCCAAGCGTTTTCCGGCGACAGCCCGTCGTCGGCGTCGTCTCCGGTTCGCGAGTCGACGTAATAATCGGCGGCGAACGAGAGCGCGGCGTCGAAGGAGCGGTTAAGGTCGAGCGCGACGGCGCCGAGCGCGCCGACGGCGGCAAGCGCGCAATATCGGCGAAAGCGACGAAGGGAAGCGCGTTGAAAAATGTTGACGGTTGAACGCATAACGTCTTTTCCTTTCAAACGTTAGAACAGGGCGTTGCGGAAGCGAACGGCGGCGAAACGCGCTTGGCGTTCGCCGATTTTCCCTTATTGTACCGGACGCGAAGACGAATTGCAAGACGCGCGGCGGCGAGCGGAAGAAAATCAAACGGTAAACGACGAGAATTAAAAAGTTGCGTTCGAAAAAAAAAACGCGCGAAGGGGAAAAGAAGAAAAGACGAGAAGACGCGAAGAAAGCAAAAAAAGACCGCGACGTTTGGGAAAACGCCGCGGTCGCCGAGGTTAGTGAATTTCCGGTTTGCGGAACGTCGCGCCTTTTTCCGTCGCGACGCGCGCCGTTTTAGCGCTCGGCGGCGCGACCTGCGCTTGCGGTCGCGCGGGTTTCGGCTCGACGGCGCGCCAAACGGGGGCTTCCGTCGGAGTCGGTTGCGCGTCCGGCGTCGTCTTGGCGGACGGCGTTTCCGGTTGCGCGTCCGGCGTCGTCTTAACGGACGGCGACGGTTTTTTCGCGTTCGGAACGATCGGCGCGACCGCGCGACCGCGCGTTTTCAGCGGCGGCGTTAAATCGCTTTTTAAAGCGACTTTGGGCGTCGACCGGGACGCGGTTTTTTTCGGCGTTTCGACCGTCGGTTGCGCGTCCGACATTTCGACGTCGGGAAGCAAAAGGAGCGGAACGTCCTCGAGCGTCGCCGTTTCGTTCGCCGTCGAAACGTTCGAAGCGGTCGAAGGCGTCGCTTCCGTCGCGTCGTCGAAGACGAGGATCGGAAGGGAGGCGCTTTCGCTCGACTCGGGGGACGCGTCGTCGGCGACAAGGGCGGGCAAACTCGGAAGCGCGACCGCGTCGTCGGCGTTCGGGGCCGGGAAGGCGGCCAACGGCGCCGGTTTCGCGACCTGCGTCGACTCGGCGTCGCCGCGAACGTTCGAGGCGTTTTCATCCGTTCCTTCAAGGAGTTCGTTCTCGAAGTCGAGAAGGAGCGGCGGAGCGTCGGTCAAGAACGTTTCGTCGTCGGTCGCGAGGGTCGGCGCGTCGTCGGCGGCAAGAATCGACGTTCCGTAATTGTCGGATTCGTCGGCGTTTGCGTTCGCCTCGACGAGGTCGAGCGCGGCGGAGAACCGCGTCGACGGGCGGGCCGTCGCTTTGGCGACCGAAGTTTCCGGAACGAGCGTCGGCGCGGAAATCGGTTTCTGCGCGACGCGAGCGCCGCCGACTTTGATCGCTTCTTCCTCTTCCCAATCGAGTTCCGCTTCAAAATCGAAATCGTCTTTATTTGTAAATTCCACACCGATTTTTTCAATTTGGTCAAAAGTTGTGTGGATATTTGAAAGCTTTACGTCAAACACTTCTCTTGCAGATATATGCGCTTTTCTCTCAACAATAACCTCATCATTTTCAACCATACGGATTTTGTAATCACCCTCGTCAAGTCCGTTCATGAAAATGTTCATTACAGGCTGAGCACTCTCTCCTGCCATTACTTCAAATTCTTCTGTTTTTCCGAGAACTTCTCCCGCCGGTGTTAAAAGTTCAACTCTTCCCTTAAGCGGTTCGGATTTTCTGTAATTATACACACTCGGTAAAACATCCTGATATGTTCCTATTTTAATACTGCATTGAGATGTCGGAAGCTGTAAGATAATGTTGTCGTGCGAAGGATTTTCAACTTCACAAAGCTTTTGAGCAAGCATTGCCAGTTCCTTTGCATACATATCCCACGCCTTTACAACGCCTGCTTTCATAGGATTTGTTCCGCCAAGTTCCACTACACCAACTGCTTTGTCGGAAAATTTCTTTGACCAGTCGAGTATTGCTTTTGTAAAGCTCATTGTCTTTTCGCCGCTTTTCTGACTCATCTTTTCTTCTGTTTGAGAAATAACTTCCTCTGCCGATGTTGTCATATCATTATCATCTGCACTTAATATACATATTGCAGTCCACATATTTGCTATCCAGTTATCCGCAAACAAAAGCCCGGTCAAATCATCCGCTGAAATATCAACCTCATTATTTTTATATGCATCTATGAGTTCATAACAAACTTCATAATTTTTATGAAGATATTCAAAAGCTTCTTCTTCGGTAGGATATCTGTCTTTTGGTATTTCCACGGCAATATCAACCAGTTTATTCATAATTGATACAACCTTATCCCAACCCTTATTTTCCTTTCCGT
>JAFYVO010000174.1 GCA_017549085.1 Thermoguttaceae bacterium | reverse complement strand
TTCAAACTTCCTATTTTACCTTGCCCCGTTTATTTAACGTTGCGCCGGGCCGACGTCGCGCTCGTTTTTTCGGACGATTCGCCGCGATTTTGTCAATATATTAATATAACGACAAAAAGCAATGCAAACGTCCGCGTTCGCCGCCGACTTCGCCGCTTAAATTCGCAACGCGTCGACCGGTTTCAGTCGCGCCGCTCGCAACGCCGGCAAAACGCTCGAAGCGACCGCGATGAACAGCGAACCGACGACAATCCAAAAAACGGTCGCGGGCTCGATAATCGCCGGCACCTGATGGAACATATAAATCGACGGGTCGAACACTTCGCGCCCCATCATCTTCGACAAAAAGTCGGCGACTTCCTGGATATTCGCGACGAACCAAAAACCGAGCGCGGTCCCCAAACCGGCCCCGACGACGCCGAGCGCGAGCCCGTAAAGGAGGAAAATTTGCATAATCCCGTTTCCGCTCGCCCCCAACGACTTCAAAATGCCGACGTCGCGCGTCTTTTCGACGACGATCATAAAGAAGATCGCTAAAATGCCGAAGCCCGCGACGCAAATCGACAAAAAGAGCAAAACGTTCAAAATCGACAACTCCATTTCGACCGCCGCCAACGTCGTCGCTTGCTGGTCGCGCCAAGTTTCAATTTCGAACAGCTGTTCCGGGAACTCCTCGGCGGCGCGCAAACGGTCGCGCAGCTCCTCGATTTTGACGCCCGGCTTCGCTTTGATCAAGAGTTGGGTCGCCATTTTCGTCCCGTCGTCGGCGATCATTCCGCGCAACTTTTGCAGGCGATCGATCGGAACAAAGACGAACGACTCGTCGTACTCCGCCATCCGGCATTCGTAAAGGTCGACGACGGTGAAGCGGTCGGAGACGAAAGCGCGCGTCGGATTTTCAAAATTAACGCCCAAAAAAGACAGCGTTACGTCGGCGCCCGGAACGGTCGCGAGAGACTCGCGCAACTCCTCGACGCCGGTCGTCGGGTTCAAATGTCGGCGACGCGCTCCGGCGACGAGCCCGACGCCGAGAATCGCGCCGGTCTCTTGCGTCGTTTCCTTGTCGATTTCCGTTTCAAATTCGGCCAAACCGTCGAACGGCGTCGAAGAGACGGCGGTCGGAACGCGGGGCGCCGCGTCCTCCGCCTCGTCGCCCCCTCCGACTTCCGGCGCGACGGCCAATTCCGGAGCGGACGGCGCGGCGGCGAGCGGCGACGTCAACTCCGGAAAACCGCCGTCGAACGGCGTCGGAGCGTTCGGAACGGACGGCGCGGCGGCGGTCGTTTCCTCCATCGGATCGTAAGTCGGCGCTTTCGGGAAGTTTTGGAGCGCGGCGCCGTAAGGGTCGACGGAGGGCGCGTCGTTCGACGCGGCGACGTCTTCGATCGGAGGCGCGGAATCGGCTTGAGCCGTCTTTTCGAGAATTTCGCGGCGCCGGCGCCGTTCTTCCCAACGATATTTCTCGTATTTAGCGTCGGCGCGTCGTTTCTTCCAACCGGCTTCGGCCAAACGCGGACGCACGACGCCGTCGTCGCCGAAGGTCGGATTTTGCGCGTCGTACCCGTCTTCGCGGAGATCGAACGACAACGCTTTGCGGTTTTCCGGATGTTGCAAATATTGCGCGACCGCCGTTACCCGTTCGTTCGTCGCGGCGTCGATTCCGACAATTTGCACCTGCCGCGTGATCACCTCGCCGCCGCCGAACTCAAAGCTGAGCATCCCGGGCGTCGTTACCGTCGGGGTGATCGCTTCAATCATATCGCCGGCGACCTTTTGCGCGTCGCGTATCCGAGCGTCGACGTCGTCGAAGCCGCGCAACGAATACGAGCTTACCGTTACGTCCGAAAGGGCGCCGTGAATGCGGTTTTCCATTTCGCGGCTGAAACCGAGCATCACCGCGTTCACGACGATCATCGTCGCGACGCCGAGCGTAACGCTAACGACGCTGACCAACGCGATGCGCCGCGTCAAAAGATAACGCCAAATCAGCAACAGTTTATACATTCGGCCTTCCTTGCCGCTTCGTTGGGTTTCGCTCGCCGGAATCCGCCGAACGCCTTGCTTCGTTTCAAATTTCTTTCGTCGTCGCGCCGAACGCCGCCGTTTTTCCGTTATTAATAATAACGTCAAAATCGCCGAACGCGACCGCGCTCCGATCTTTCGAGCGCCCGAACGCTTTACGTCGCCGACCAACGCAAAACTCGGCGCAAACGCCAAAAATTCGCGTAAAAGCCGAACGTTCAAGGGAACGGCGCCGATCCAATCATTAAAAACGCTATAATCGATCCCGTTTTCGGACGCAAAAACGCCCTTGCGGTCGCTCGAGCCGACGCGTCCCGCGTCCCCGCCCGTTCGACCGTCAAGGTCGTCGCGTTTTTCCGTCGGTTAAAGCGTCGGACGAGCCGCTCGCGACGTCGCGCCCAACGCTAAAACCGTCCAAATTATCTCAACCGTCAAAGCGTTCCCGCTTACAACGCCGCGAACGCGACCGCTTGCGACGCTAGAAACGCTTTAACCGTTAAATTCACTCAAAAACTTCCGGCTTCAAGAGCGGGAACAGAATGACTTCGCGAATGCTCGTCGTGTCGGTGAGCATCATCGTCAAGCGGTCGATCCCAATCCCGAGACCGCCGGCCGGAGGCATCGCGTAACGGAGGGCGCGGATGAAGTCGTGATCCATCTTCGCCATCGAGTCTTCGTCCTTTTGCCCTTCGAGCTGGCTGCGGAAGAGTTGTTCTTGCAGGTCGGGGTCGTTCAGCTCGGTGTAAGCGTTCGCCAATTCGCAACCGCGAACGAAGAGTTCGAAGCGTTCCGCGATCGCCGGGTTCGAGCGCTTGCGTTTGGTCAGCGGGCAGATGCTCGCCGGGTAATCGATGATGAAGACCGGGCCGACGAGCGAATCTTCGACCTTTTCTTCGAAAATATCGTTGCGGACGACGTCGACGTGTTTCTTGTCGACGTCTTCGATCCCGATCGATTTCGCGTATTCGATCACCGCGGCGTCGTCGGTCGGGTCGATCCCGGTCGCTTCGGCCAACGCGTCGAAGTACGTCTTGCGTTCGAACGGCGGCGTGAAGTCGATTTCTTGCCCGCCCCAGGGGAGGACGAAGCCGCGCCCGAGCGCTTTGATCGCGTTGACGATGATTTTCTCGGTGATATCCATCATCGAGCGATAGTCGCCGTACGCTTGGTACAGCTCCATCAGGGTGAATTCCGGGTTGTGCGTTTGGTCGACGCCTTCGTTGCGATAAACGCGACCGATTTCAAAGACGCGTTCCATCCCGCCGACGAGGAGGCGTTTGAGGTGCAGTTCGAGCGCGATGCGCATATAGAGCGTGGCGTCGAGCGCGTTGTGGTGCGTCGTGAACGGACGAGCGGCGGCGCCCCCGGCGACCGAGTGGAGCGTCGGGCCTTCGACTTCGACGAAACCTTCGCCGGCGAGCGTTTGACGAATCGACGAAACAATCTTCGTTCGGTCGAGCGCGCGTTGGAGGACGCCGTCGGTGTGAACGAGGTCGACGTAGCGCATCCGCGAACGGAGTTCCGGGTCGTTGATCCCCTTGAACTTGTCGGGCGGCGTTTCGATCGATTTGCTCAGGAAGTGGACGTCTTCGGCGAAGACGGTCAGTTCGCCGCGTTGCGTCTTCTTGAATTCGCCGTCGACGCCGACCAAGTCGCCGAGGTCGACGCAAAGCGCGAGTTCCCAGGCTTGTTCGGGAACTTGGTTTTTCCCGATCATAATTTGGATTTCGCCGCTCCAGTCCTTAATCGTCCAGAAGATGAGCTTCCCTTGCTTGCGTTGGAGCATCACGCGACCGGCGACGCGGACTTTCGGCCCGCTCGTCGGGATTTCGGTGCGCGGCGGGGCGCCTTCGTATTTCGGCGGAAGTTCGATCGGTTCGCCGACGACGATTTCGCTTTCGCGAGCGCGAACGTCGCCGATCAACGAGCGGTCGTCGAAACGCCCGCCCCAAGGATCGATCCCCATTTCTTCAATTTTGCGCAGTTTTTCGCGTCGCGCCGCCTCTAAAACGACGCCGGTTCCAGTCGCTTCGGCTTTCGCCATTTTACCCAACTCCCCAAAACTAACGTTTATTCAATCATCTTGCGCGGGCCGCCGCCGTTTGAAACCCAACGACCGTTAAAATCGCTAATATCGTTTCCAACGTCTTTTGCCGACACGCCTTTCGACGCGAACGCGCCGCGTCGAGAAACGCCGTCATTATACAACGAAAACGCGCCTTTGAAAACCGACGCCGGAGCCGTTTTCTCGCAAAAACGCGCTATTGCTCGACGTTCGCGGCTCGACGACGCAAAATCGCCGGATTATAACGACTTTAACGCGTTCGGTCAACGGCGTTTCGTCGAGAAAATTCGGCTTTTCCCGACGCTCCGTCAACTTGTTCGCGCCCTTTCGCCGCGGTCGCGGGGCGAAATTCGCGCCCGCCCTTGTTTTTTAGACCGGTCGCTTTATAATATAAGGAATATTTTGCCGGAAACGTCCTTGTCGCCGACGTTCGCACCTTCCGCCGTCGCCCGCTCGACGCAAACCGCCCGGC
>JAFYVO010000173.1 GCA_017549085.1 Thermoguttaceae bacterium | reverse complement strand
CCTTCGAAGGCTTCTTCGTTTCTGTAGCGGCACGCCAACCCGAAAAGAAATTAAGCGACCTTCGAAGGCTCCTTCGTTTCTGAAGCGGCCCGCCGACTCGAAAAGAAATCAAGCCGCCTTCGAAGACCCGGTTATTTCCTGAAATCGCGTAAGAAATCAAGTCTTTTCGCTTGACGTCGACGCAAGCTCCGCTTAAAATGGGGGCGTTGGCTGCCCTTGCGTGCTCCAAAATGAACCTATCCCCCATTCGCTACCCCGGCGGCAAAGGTAAACTTGCCGCCAAAATCGCTGGAATCATTGACGCTTCGACGGTACGAAACGGCGTTTATATCGAACCGTTCGCCGGAGGCGCGGGGGCGGCGTTGTCTTTGCTCTTTTCCGGAAAGGTTCAAACGATCGTTATTAACGACGTCGACAAGGCGGTCGCGTCGTTTTGGAAATCGATTTTGAATGAGACGGAGCGTTTTGTTCAAAAAATTCACGCGACCGCCGTTACGATCGACGAGTGGCGAAACCAGAAAGCCGTTTATCAAAACCAAGTCGATCGTTGCTCCTTCGAGTTGGGATTTGCCTTTTTCTTTTTGAATCGGACGAATCGCTCCGGCATTCTCACGGGCGGCCCGATCGGCGGGTTTGAGCAAAAGGGCGACTGGAAGCTCGATTGCCGATTCAACAAAGACCGGTTAATTGAGCAAATCGTCGAAATTGCCAAGCGCAAAAAGCAAATACGAGTTTATAATCAAGACATTTTCGATTTTATCGAACGATATTTGCCGCGATATCAAGATAACGGGTTCATATATTTTGATCCGCCCTACTTCAACAAAGCGGGACGACTCTATAAGAACTCGTTCAACGAAGAACAACATCGCAAATTACACGACGCGATCGTGTGTCTTAACGCGCCTTGGATTGTTTCTTACGACAACGTTCCTAATATTTGCCGTATTTACTCCGACGTCGCTTCGGAACCGCTCAGCATAAACTATTGCGCCGCTAAAAAGGGTACGGGGTCGGAGATTATGTTCTATTGCCCCGAACTTGCGCGACTTTATCTTAAAACGCGTAAACAATCCCCGTCTTGACTTTTCCACGGCGCGCTGTATGATGATTATCGTCGACAAGTTTGTACAACTTTTTGACGTTTTGGGCCTGTTTTGCGCTGTTTTTGTCTCGCTTTCGAGCGGTTTCTTCGGCTAGGAAGTCGGACGTAAAGCGCAATTTTATTTAACTTATTAACTTTTGCGTCGTTACTGTAAAACGTTGGCGGCCCGCTTTCACACGGCGGAGGTCGCTGGTTCGAATCCTGCGTCGCCCATTTTTTAAGTCCTTATACATCGGGGCGTTATAAATCTGAACTTTTTTCTGTTTTTCATTTTTTTTAAAAGGTTGTACGGCGCGCAACTTTTTTGAAAGCCGTCAATGAAAAGACCTTCGAAGTATTCTCTTCATAAAACGCGACGTAGTTTGGTTGATTGTCGCGATCCAATGAGTCTATTGGCTTAAAAATACGGCTTGAAAGAGCCAAAAGCGGCTTACTTGGTCGCGCTCGCGACTTCCCGTTCGAAACGGCTCGCCGCCTCGTCGCAAATCGCGGCGCAGTAGAGCGAACGCGTCTTCTCCGCTTTCTCGACGAGCGCCCGCGCCTTCTCGATCGGAAATCGACGGCGTCGAACCGTCGGAATTACTTCTTGTTTCGCTCATCTATTTTCCGTTTTTTTTCGCGCTCTCGCCTTGACTTTATTGTTTTGAGGCGAATAATTATTGTCGGGAGGCGTCCGATGATCGACTTAAACCTTTGTCTAACCTGTTTGCGCTATTCGTTTGCGTTGGCTTTTATCCCTTTTATGTTCGCGCTTGCTTGGCGGTTCGCTTTCGCCGTTGCGAAAAACCTTCATCGCAAACGCCGCGAAGCCGCCGAAAACGCCGACGCCGACGAGTTTGTTCGCTACGTTCGTTACGTCGAATACGGCGAACGCGAGGAACCGACGGAAAGCGTCGAGGAAGTCGAAAAAGCCGAAAACGGTTGCGGCTGTTGCCTTTTTCCTTTCGTTTTCTTCGCGCTCGTCGTCTTCTTCGCGCCGCGCTTGGAATCCGCGTTCCGGGCTAACTCTTACGGCCCTTACCTAACCGACTACGGCTTTTGGGCCGACGCCGCCGCGATTTTGGCGACCTTGTTCGGCTACCTCGGCGGTTGCGCCTTCGCGCAAAGGTTCGCGGCGCGGCGTTTTGCAACGCTCGACGCAACACGCCGCGAACGCCTCGCTTTTTGGCTTCATCCGCTCTTTTCCATCCCCTTGGCGATCGCGTTAAGTTTTCCGTTCGCCTTACGTTGCGCCGTCGACCAATAAACGAAGTTCCGCGAGCCGCCTGGCGTTTTCCGTCGAGCGGCTTTTTTCGCGTTCCGACGTTTCAAGCGTCCGGAGTCCAACGTTCAACGCTCGACAACTTTCGCGCCGAACGCCGCCGCGACCGCCGAAAGCTGTATCTTTGCGACGATCTTTTGCCGACGCTCGAACCGCGTCGCAAGTCAAGCCGAGTCGACGCTGCGTCGTCGTTAAGGTTTCGACGCGCCGGGCTAACTTAACGTCGAGGGCGGAAGCGTCGACTTTGAACTTAACGCCGTTTTCAACGCGTTCGGCCAAACGATTTTCCCCTTAAATTTTCGCTCCTTTTTCAAATATTCGCGCCTTTGCCCCAACGACGCGTCGCTCCCATTCCTCGACGAGCGACGACGCGACGCAAAAACAAACGAACGCGAGAAGAACTGGCCCCGCCGCAATTAAGAGCGGAACCGCCGCCTTCGTCGGCTCGTTCAAAACCGCCAAAACAATTAAGCCCCCTAAACCGCCGCCCCAAAGACCGTTGGCAACCGCTTGCCGCGCTTGTTTTTCCGCGTCGGGCCGCGTTTGTCCGACTTCCGCGATCGCCGCCCGCTCGGCATATTCGTCGAGCTTTCCGCCGCCGTCCAACGTTCGCGGTCGACGCTCCGTCGACCGCTCAGCCGCCAACTCGTCGAGCGTTCCGTCGACAAGACCGCCGTCGCGCCGTTGGCAAGCGTCCCAATCTTCCCCCCGCCCCCGCTCTCGCTCCGTTCGTCCCGTTCATTTTCGCGTTTCCGACGTTTCGGGTTAAGTCAATCAAGTCAAGACGCGACGCCGCCCCTTCTTTATTCTCGCCGCCCCCAACCGACCGGCGCCGCGTCGGGCTCAGGTCGGGGCCCCCTTCTTTATTCCCGACGGGCCCCAACCGACCGGGTTGCGTCGGGGGCTGGTTCGGGAGCCCCCTTCTTTATCCTCGCCGGGCCCCAAGCGACCGGCGCCGCGTCGGGGGCTGGTTCGGGAGCCCCCTTCTTTAT
>JAFYVO010000172.1 GCA_017549085.1 Thermoguttaceae bacterium | reverse complement strand
TACCTTTGCCCGCTCGGGACGACGTTGGAGGGGATACTTCCCGCCGGAGTGCGCGACGCGGCGACCGGAACCCGGCTGACGACCGTCTTGACGCTCGCTCCCGACTTCGAAGCGCGGTTGGCGAAGGTCGACGCGGAGAAGAAAAAGCGGCAAGTCGACCTCTTAACGCCGAAACAGCGGTTCGTTCTCGAAACGCTCCGCCAACTGGAAGACCCGCCGACCGTCGCCGAGTTGGCCCGTTGCGCGAAATGCTCGACCGTCCCGATTCTCGCGCTCAAAAATCTTGGAATTTTCCAAACGAAGCGCGTTCGCCGAACGAGCCGCTTCCTCGACGAAGCGCTCGCGACCGATAAAAAAGGGGAAAACGGCGATTACGACGGCGCGCGGCTGACCCTCACCGACGACCAACAGAAGGCGCTCGACCGGATTTTGACGGCGTTGCGCGAGGAACAAGCGCCGACGTTCCTACTGCGCGGCGCGACCGGAAGCGGCAAAACGGAGGTTTACATTCGCGCCATCGAGGAGGTCGTTTCGTACCGCAAACAGGCGATCGTTCTCGTTCCGGAAATCAGTTTGACGCCGCAGACGGTCGGACGGTTCCGCGAGCGGTTCGGCGACGTCGCGGTTTTGCACAGCCGACTGACCGACGTCGAGCGGAAGGCCGAATGGGAGAAGATCGCGAGCGGACGGGCGCGGGTCGTCGTCGGAGCGCGGAGCGCCGTTTTCGCGCCGGTTCCGCGACTCGGGCTGATCGTTATCGACGAGGAACACGAGACGTCGTTCAAGCAGGACGTCGCGCCGCGGTATCACGCTCGCGTCGTCGCTCGCTTCCGCGCCGACCAAGAGAACGTTCCGCTTCTGCTCGGCTCCGCGACGCCGTCCCTCGAAAGTTGGCGAAACGCGCAAATGAAGCGATACGAACTCTTATCGCTTCCGCGTCGGGTTTGCGATCGACCGCTCCCGCCGGTTCACATCGTCGATATGCGTAGCCGCGTCGCGACCGGTTTCGCTCGCGGCTCCATTTGCCAACGCTTATTGAAGGAGATGACCGACGCGCTTGACGCCGACCCGACGAACCAAATCGTTTTGCTCTTGAACCGTCGCGGTTTTTCGACCCATATACAGTGTCCGAGTTGCGGCGAAACGCTAAAATGCCCCGAGTGCGACGTCGCCTTGACGCATCACCTCGCCCAGCAGATCGCGCTCTGTCATTACTGCGATTATCAAACGCCGGCGCCGACCGCCTGTCCGTATTGCGGTTTCGCCGGGATTAAATACGGCGGGTTCGGGACGCAAAAGCTCGAGCGAGAATTGGCGGCGCGCTTTCCGGACGTTCCGATTTTGCGAATGGACGCCGACACGACGCAAGCTCGCGACGCGCACGAGCGGGCGTTGGGAGCGTTTCGACGCGGCGAATACCGGATTTTGCTCGGAACGCAGATGATCGCCAAGGGGCTCGACTTCCCGAACGTTGTTCTTGTCGGTATCGTCAACGCGGACGCGGCGTTGCACTTGCCCGACTTCCGCGCGTCGGAGCGAACTTTTTACTTGATCGTTCAAGCGTCGGGGCGGGCCGGGCGCGGCGAGAAAGAGGGAAAGGTCGTCGTGCAGACGTACAATCCGGAGCATCCGGCGATTCGCGCCGCGATGGCCGCCGACTATTTGGGGTTTGCTCGCGAGGAGTTGGCCGAGCGGCGGAAATTCGCGTATCCGCCTTTCTTTTCGGCGATTCGGTTCGTCGTTCGCGGCCCGGACGAACGGGAAACGGCGGAATTTGCGAAGACTTTGGGGGCCGAACTCCGCGCCGCCTGTCGCGCCGTCAACGAGGAACTCGGGTTCGTCCCGCCGGAGCGTCGGGCGCCGTCGACCGACGACGAGGACGCCGAGCGAACGAGTCGCGACGCGTCGGGGCGGAACTTCGTAACGCAAGAACCGCGCCGCCGACCGCCGTTGTTGGCGAAAACGTTGGGCCCGGCTCCCGCGCCTTTTGCAAAATTGCGCGGCGAATATCGGTTTCACCTGCAAATGATCGGCGCGCCCGGCGAACTTTTGCGCGAAGCGGCGCGCCGCGTCGTCGACTCGAAACCGAAAACGCCGCGCGACGTGCGTTGGATCGTCGACGTCGACCCGCTCGAAATGCTTTGACGCCGGGAAAGCGGCGGACGGCGTCGCGTTATGTTAAGCGGGGGGGAATGCGGGAAGCGCGGCGTTCGGGGGAGGTTGGTTGATCGGGGGAATTTTGCGGGCGGCGGCTTGGCGCGCGAAGGGGAAATATCGAAAAAATGCGGCTCGTTCTTGTTGGACGAGGAAAATTCGTCTTGACGTCCGCGACGCGTTTTCTTATGATGCTCGACGAAAAGAGGGGAGAAACGCGAAGCCCTCGGGGGCGAAAAACGAACGAGGAAAAGGTTCGCGGTTGTAGAGTTTCTCCGAATCGCCTAATTTAACGCGACGCGGCGCGCGACGAGCGCAAGCGAACGGTTGAGCGCGAAAAATTGAAAAAATATCGAGAAAATCGCCTCAAAACCTGAATCGCGGCGTCGAGTTGACGGTATAATTGCGTATAATGAAAAGACGGTCGCGAGTTTGCGCGCCGAATTTTTGAAATTGTCGGTTTGAGCCGACGCAACGACGAAGGATTTTTGCAGATGTCGATTCAACCTAGAAACGGAACGCCGATTTCGTTGGCCGTCTTGCTCGAAGGGGAAAACGTCGCGCCTTACCGCGAGACGCCGATCGCCTCTTGCGGCGACGCCGCGAGCGAAACGTTTCGCGACGGGCTCTTCATTTGTCGAGAATCCGACGAAAAAGCGGCTTTTGACGCGATAACGACCGCCGCCGCCAACGGGGCCGTCGCCGCCGTCGTCGCGAAGGGAGATTGGGAAGCGAAACTGACGATCGCGCTTGAAAAGAGCGGCGTCGCGACTGAAGACGGCGCGTTCCAAGTCGTTTTCGTCGACGATCCGCGTTCCGTTTGGGCGCGAACTTGCCAAGCGTTCCAAGACTTCCCGGCGCGCAAATTGAAGACGATCGCCGTTACCGGAACCGCCGGGAAAACGTCCGCGTCGTATATTATCGGCGGGATGTTGGCCGAAGCCGGACGCTCGGTCGGGCTGATCGGTTCGCTTGGCGTTTACGACGGGAAAAAATTGGCGCCCCTTAGCGAAACGACGCCGGAACCCGCCGCGTTGGCCGAATTGTTGGCGCGAATGGTCGACAACGGTTGCAGTTGCGCGATCGTCGAAGCGTCGTCGGTCGCGTTGGCCGAACGTCGTTTGGACGGAATCGAATTCGACGCCGTTTGCTTGACGAATCTGCGCCGCGACCACCTCGACTATCACCGCACCGTCGACCAATATCGTCGCGTTAAAATGCGCATTTTCGACTATTTGAAGAAAGACGCGATCGCGATTTGCAACGTCGACGACCGCGTTACCGATGCGGCGTTGCACCTGATCAACTGCCCGACGTTGACGATCGGGATTCAGCCGACCGAATGCGCCGTCGCCGGTCGTCCGGTCGAGCGTCAACGCGGCGAACAAACGTTTTACATTGTCGCCGGAACGGACGGCGCGCCGGTTCGTTCGCGCATCGTTGGGAAAGAACACATTTACAACTGCTTGACGGCGGCGGCTTTAGGCGTCGCTTGGGATATCGACTTGAAAACGATCGCTCGCGGCGTCGAGCGCGTCGAGTATATTCCGGGGCGAATGGAGCAAATCGACTGCGGTCAACCGTTCGGCGTTTATCTCGACTGCGCGAGTTCGCCGGAATCGCTGAACGAAACGATCGAAACGTTGCGAAGCGTCGCCGGAACCGGTTCGATTTATTGCGTGTTGAGCGCGCCGAACGATTCCGACCGCAGTAAACGCCCTTTGATGGGACGCGCCGCCGAATCGGCCGCCGACTGGGTCGCCGTTACTCGCGGGAACTTGCCGCAAGCGCAAGAAGCGCTCGACGACTTGCTGCACGGGTTCAAAAATCCGGAAAAAGCGAGCGTTATCGCCGACCGTAAAGACGCGATTATTTGGGCGTTGTCGCAAGCCGGACCGGAAGACGTCGTTCTCGTCGTCGGACACGACGTTTCGACGCTCGACGACGTCGACGAAAGTTTCGTCGCCGACCGTCAATTCATCCGCCATTGGCTTTATGAAAACCAACCCTGTTTGGAACAATATTGGTATTAATCCGGCGGTAATTGATTGACGTCGCGTTTTTAGCGCGAACGTCGACGAAGAAATAAGAAAGCGGCGAGCGTCGACAAGGCGTTCGCCGTTTTTGCGTTGTAAAGAGGTAAGAAGGGGGGATTGCGTTAAGTTTGCGGGCGAAAACAAGGGCGCGTGTTGACGAAAATGGGCGAAGTGAAAAACCGCGTTGAGTTTGCGGGGGAAAGCAAAAGAATGCGTTAACGAAAATGAGCGAAGTGAAGAAACCGCGTTGAGTTTGCGGGTGAAAACGAGAGAATGCGTTAACGGAAATGAGCGAAGTGGGGGAACCGTATTGAGTTTGCGGGTAAAACCAAAAGAATGTGTTAGCGAAAATGAGTGAAGCGGAGGAAGCGTGTTGAGTTTGCGGGCAAGGGTGGTAAGGCGCGTTGGGGGAAATGGGCGAAGTCGCGAAATAGCGTTGAGTTTGCAGGCGAGAAAGATGGAAAACCGCGTCGACTTTGCGGAAGACGCGGTTGGATTTTAGCGCCGTTTATTGACGTTTGAACAGCTTGTCGATTTCCTGAACAGAAAAAACGAGGGTCGACGGACGACCGTGCGGGCAGTGGTGCGACTGCAACTCTTCTTCCGCGGCGGCGATCAGCTCGACGATCGCGTCGGGTCGGAGCGAATCCCCCGCTTTGATCGCCGCTTTGCAAGCCATCTGCTTAAGGGACTCGTCGAGAAGGTCGGCGCGTTCGATTTTTCCGCGATTCCGTTGGAGCGTCGCAAGAGCCGCGAGGAAAATTTCGGACGGCGACGCGGCGCGCAAAATCGCCGGATAACCGTTGACGACGACGCTTGTGCCGCCGAAATCGTCGACTAAAATCCCTAAATTCGCAAAAAGTTCTCTATTTTCAAGCGCGATCGGGTGTTCCGTCGGCGTCAAATCGACGACTTCCGGGACGAGAAGACGTTGCGCGTCAAGTTTTCCGGCGGAAAAATTCGCTTTCAAGCGTTCGTAAAGGATCCGTTCGTGCAACGCGTGTTGGTCGACAACGGCAAGCCCGCCCTTCGCTTCCATCGCTAAATATCGGCGGCAGATTTGGACGACCGGTTTGCCGGCGGCGTTGTACGCGACTTGATTTTCGAGCGGAACGTTCGGACGGAAGCGACCGGCGTTGTTCGCGGCGACGCGTTCGCGGAGGTCGGCGTTTGTCGGAGCGGGCTCCGCAACGTCGTCGGCGTTAAAAAATTGCGGTTGCGTCGACTTTGACGGCGCGGCGTCCGGCGAATCGGCGTTCGGTTGCGTTGAATTGGAAAGACCGGGGGAATGGAGGGATTCGGGCGCTTTATCGGCGACGGGCGCGTCGAAATCCCGCGTTCCGCCGAACGTTCCCGATTTGAACGTCGGTTCCGGCGTTTGGACGGTTGGGGAAGTTTTTTGGGGGGGGGAGGTTGGAGACGAGGCGCCGCGAGCGGAAAAGCTCGGCGCGAGGGGCGGGAATTTGCGAAATTCGGAGGTTCCGCCGATTCCCAAATTGGCCGTCGACGACGTCGGGCGGTCTTCCGGGAACGCGTCGAGGGCCGCCGCTTCGTCGAGCGCGGCGTTGGCCGCGTCGACAAGGGCCGAATCGGATAAATTGGGCGATTTAGGCGGTTCGGGGGAAATGGGGCGCGGCGCCGTTTTCATCTCTTGCGTCGGTTTCAACGACGGCGTTTCGCCGGACGAACGTTCCGGTTCGTTCGATCGGGCGGCGTTTGATTTCGACTTGCCGGTCAACCAACCGAGAACGTCGCGGCGGCGTTCTTCGGCGACGCTCTCGTCGAGCGCGGCGATCGGGTCGCGGGAGTCGACGTCGGGAACAAAACGGAGTTCGCGAACTTCGGCGGTCGGCTCGTTCGCGGGCGTTGGGGAAGGCGCGGCGGAAGCGGGAGCGACGGCGGACGTCGGGGGCGTCGGGAGAGTCGTCGGCGCGACCGACGGGGCCGACGCTTGCGCAACGTCTTTTGCGAACGCGGTTTGCGTTCGTCGCGCGGCG
>JAFYVO010000171.1 GCA_017549085.1 Thermoguttaceae bacterium | reverse complement strand
GTCAAACTTTTTCTTTGCTTTTGGCGATTTTTGCGAAAATTTTCGTCGAAACGTCGGCGTTGCGGCGCGTTTAGGCGGAGAATGGGCAAAATGGGGGAAACGGCGATAATTTAACGGTCGCGTAGTTTTGTCGACCGCAAGAAAAAAGCCGTCCGGAACAAGCGCGGACGGCGTAAAAGGCGAGTCGACGAAAAGCCGCGGCGTTATTCGCCGGTTTTCTCGGCGGCGGTCGTCGCTTTCGGGGAAGTCGGCGGGAAGAAACCGTCGAGAGCGCGGCGCGGCGGCGTCGCTTTCAAATAGGCGAAGAGCGAAAGCCCGACGGCGAGGAGGCCGAGGCTGACGCATTGCGAAACGGTCAAACCGCTTCCGAGGAACGATTCTTCGTCGACGCGAATCAGTTCGAGGCAAAAACGGTTGATCGGGTAAAGAATCAACAGGAACGCGAAAACGAGCCCGTCGCGCTTGACGAGGCGAGCGATTCCAAGGAGAACGAGGCAAAGGAGGAACGCCGTCGCGGAGCTGTAAAGTTGCGTCGGGTGAACCGGGCGCGCCGTCGACGGAGCCGGACGGAAGACGATTTCGCGGAGCTTGCCGGTCGCGTCGACGGACGTTTCGCTTTGTTGATTGGGGGCGTTTTCGGCGCTTTGAGCGGCGGTCGTCGGCGTTTGCAGGACGGCCCAAACGTCAAAATCGGGAGAACCGGCCCAAATGTATTGGAAGAAATAGAAAACTTGCGCGTTGTTTTCCGGGCGATAACGGCGAATTTCGGCGCGGCGCGTTTTAGCGTCGGCGGCGAGGAGACCGCGCGGGACGAGCCCGAGTTCGCAAATTCGAGCGCCCGGGACGATTCCGGCTTCTTCGGCGGCGCTTCCGGCGTCGACCGCGGCGACGTAAACCGGCGCTTTCGTTTCGGTCGCCAAATTCTTGTGCGCGCCTTTGAGCGGCAGGACGTCTTTCGTCGCGGCGGTTTGAGCGTTTTGGGCGGTTTCGTCGGGGAAGGCGAGGGTCAAACCGTAAAGGGACGCGGCGCCTTCTTCGACCTGAAGCTGGTGCGCCGGACTCCCCGTCGGGAAAACGACGCCCCAAGGCGCGTCGCAAGGACCGCCGAAGCAGCAGCCGTTCATCAAGCAGCCGATTCGCCCGATCGAGACGCCGAGGAGCAACGCCGGCGCGAAGAGGTCGAGCGTCGCGAGAATCGGGAGTTTTTTCAGCGCTAAGTAAACGATAACCGCCGCGATACCGCCGAGAATCGACCCGTAAACGACGAGGCCGCCGTTCGTAACGTCGACAATATTAATAAGGGTCGCTCCGAACGACGCGGCGCGAACGTCCGGCCAATACTCGACGACGTAAAAGAGGCGAGCGCCGCAAATTCCGCAAAACGCGGCGACAAAAACGATTCCAAGGATCGCGTCGACCGGGTAATTCCAACGCCGTTTCGCCCGCCAAATCGTTAAAAGCGTCGAGAGCGCGATCGCCAACATCAGGAAGACGCCGTAACCGCGAATCGGGAAACCGTTCGATTCGGCGATTCGCGGGCCGACGACGCGAACGACGAAGCAGCCGAGCGCGGCGATCGTCGCGTAAAAAAGGGCGTCGTCCGAACGCTTGCGTCCAACGGCTCGGAGAACGGAGACCGCGCCGAGGATTAAAATCAACCAAAAAAGAAGGCCGGCGCCGAAAAGAGGGAGTCCGAACATTTCGGTCGGCAAATAGAGGAGCGTTTGTTTCATTGTCGGTGTCTTTTTATTCTTTATTTGTCGCGGCGCGCCGTTGTTGAAGGGAAAGGGAAACGACGGCGAAAACAAACCGCGGTGAAAATTCGGGTAAAATAAAAAAAACGCGCAAAATCGGCAGGTCGGTCGCCTTTCGCGGCGCGTCGGCGCTTGAAATTTTCAATTTTGCCTTTATACTGAATTTTTGCGAAGAAAATAAGTCGACGCGGACGTTCGCGACGGTTTTAACGATCGCAAGGAAAAACGCGGTCGCAACGAGTCGAGCCGGGCGAAAATCGTTTTCTCGGCGAAGTTGGGGGCGAAATCGTCGAAAGTAACGGTCGCGCGGGCAAAAATTTCTTCACTTTAGATAATTTTACCTTAAAAAAAGTAGACTTCAAGCGTTTTTTCGGTTATTATATTAAAGACGGCGTTTTGTTTCGACGCGTCGACGCGCTAAGAGCGGCGCGGAGAGACCGGTTTCGAGCGGCGAAAAGATCGGAAAGCGAGAAAACGACGTCGACGCGCTAAGAGCGGCGCGGCGGCGACCGGCTCGAAAGCAAGAGAATAAGAAACGAAAGCGGACGCTTTCGGAGGAGACAACGACGAGATGGCGCGCATTTTGGCAATCGATTGGGACGGCGTCGAGGCGCGGTTTGCGCTCGGTTCCGTTCAGAAAGATCGGCTGATCGTTTGGAAGGCGGGCTCCGCTCCAATCGCCGACGCGGCCGCCGCGGTCGCCGAAGCGGAAAAGGAAACGGACGAAGACGACGAGGAAGACGGTTTCGTTCCGTCGACGGTCGACGGCGAAAACGTCGCGGCGGAAGACGACGAGGAAGACGATTCGCCGGTCGAAATCGTCGAGACCGCCGGGGTGAAGAAAGCGCCGGTTTTCGACGAGGACGACGAAGAAGAGGAAGACGACGACCCGCGCGTCGTTTCGGCGACGAGACGGAAAAAGGGCGAATCGTTCAAGACGTCCCCGCTGGCGACGACGCTGAAAAATCTGTTGCGCGAAAATCGCGTCGGTTCGGCGACCGTCGTTTATTCGGCGGAGCGCGGCGACCTCGACGTGTTGTATACGACCGTTCCGCTAGCGAGCGACGCGGAAACGCCGGAACTCGTCTTGAACCAAGCGTTGCGCGAATGGGCGACTTTCGACGCGAAAACGCAGCCGCTCGATTACTTGCCGCTCGGCGTTCCGTCGCGCGTCGGAGCGCGCTCGGTCGTCGCCGTTTCGATCGCTCGCGACAAACAGCGCCGCGTTCGCGAAACGTTGATCGGCGCGACGCGGGCCCCGTCGAAGATCGAGTTGCGCGAACCGTCGTTGGCCGAATTTTTGCGCGCCGATTTCTGCAAATTGGCGTTCGACGAGCCGACTCTTTTGATTCAAGCGCTCTGCGACGAAGTCAACTTGACGTTGTGCGACGCGGAGAAAAACGTCCTTTATTTCCGTTCGTTTAAGGTCGCGACCGACTTGACGGCGCCCGCGTTGGCGCGCCGGATTCGCGAGGAGATCGCGCGGACGTTGGCGGTCGGGATCGCCGACTTGCCGGAAGACGCCGTCGTTCGCAAGGCGTTGTTCTTCTCCGACGCGTCGTCGTTGAGCGCCGCCGCGTTGGGCGTCGATTACGACGATTCCGACGAACACGCGACGATTACGGAGATCGGCGAAGGCGAAGAGGGCGC
>JAFYVO010000170.1 GCA_017549085.1 Thermoguttaceae bacterium | reverse complement strand
TCTTCAAATTTAACCAATTTTATTTCGCCGCGCCAAGAAATAAAAAAACGCGGCGCGACAAAAATCGCGACGCGTTTCAAATAACGCGCTCCGTTCGAAAATTCAAACGGAAAACGCGTTACGCGCTCCGATTAGAGAGCGGCTTTCGCCAATTCGACGACTTTATCGAACGCGACCGGGTCGGCGACCGCCATATCGGCGAGCATTTTACGGTCGAGAACGATGTTGGCCTTTTTCAGACCGCTGATGAATTGGCTGTAACGGAGCCCGCGCATACGGACGGCGGCGTTGATACGGACAATCCACAAGGAGCGGAAGTCTCGTTTGCGAACGCGACGGTCGCGAGTCGCGAACACGTCCGCGCGCAAAACGGTTTCTTTCACGGTGCGCAGCAATTTGCCGCGACCGCCGCGAAAGCCCTTCGCTCGTTTAAAAAGTCGTTTCTTCGCTCGACGACGCGCCGCGCCTTTACTAACTCTCATCTCTCAATATTCCTTAAATGCAAAGTTTTGGTCGAAACCAAGAATCCGACGAACCCGAAAGCCCGCCGCAAACTCGCGTTTGGAGTCGACGTTGAACGAAAATCAGGTCCCAAGCGCGCCGGTCGAACCGACTCGAGCCGCTCGGCGTTTCCCACCCGTTTTCAGAAACCGGCGTTTTCCTTCGATCGCGACGTCGAGAAAAAACCGGAAAAACGTTCGACGCGAACCGTACCGCGCCGACGACGTTCGATCAATAACCGCCTTTGCCGAGCGCTTTGATCAAACGTTTTTCTTCGCACGTAGCGACCGGATCCGTGCCGCGGAGGTTGCGGACGCGTTTGCTGGTCATGCGCCAAGCCAAGTGGCTCGTACCGCTGTGACGGTGTTTGACTTTTCCGTTGGCGGTAACGCGAAAACGCTTGGCCACGCCTTTGTGAGTCTTCATTTTAGGCATTTGGAAGCCCTTTCCTCTCGTTACAAGTTGCTGCTGGGTCGGAAAACGCAAAACGAACGCCGAACGACGCCTTAGCGCCGTCCGCGTCGCCGCGCGTTTTTTCGCCGACGTCCCGAACGGTTCAAATCCAAGATCCGACGCGCTCGACTTCGCGTTGTTCAAAGTCTCGCGGCCCAATCTCGATTTGTATTCGCCGACCTTTCGGGATAACGTTTTATTATACGGCTCGACGCGCTCGGCGCAAGGGGGCGTTCCGGCGTCGAACGCAAATTTCCCCGAAAAACTTTCGTTTCGACCGTTTTTTCCGTTTATACCGGCTTTATATCGCCCAGTAAAGGGACAAAAAGTGCAAAACGCTACCCGCCAACACAAAAAGATGCCAAATCGAATGCGCCCACCGCACGCGTTTCATCACGAAGAACCCGCAACCGACGGTGTACGCGATCCCCCCCCAAAGGAGCAAACGCCAAGAAAGCGTCGGTATCGATTCGTAAAGCTGCCGCGCAACCAAGACGACGAACCACCCCATCGTTAAATAGAGAATCGTCGAAAAACGTTGCGCCCGCCGCTCGTACACCGCGTATGCGACGATTCCGATCGCCGCCAACGCCCAAATCGTCCCAAAAAGCCACCAACCGACCCAACCGTACATCGGGCCCAAACAGAAGCCGGTGTACGTTCCCGCGATCAACAAGTGAATCGCCGAGTGATCGAGAATCGAAAAAACGCGCTTCGCCTTCGGCCTCGCTAGCGAATGATAGAGCGTCGACGCCAGATATAGCGTTACAAGCGACGCGCCGAAAATCGAATAGCCGACGACGTAACCGGCGGTCGCCCCATCCGGCGCTCGCGTCGCCGCCCGCACGACCAAGAGCGCCAACGCCGCCAACGACAGACACGCGCCGATCCCGTGCGTGATCGAGTTGGCGATCTCTTCGCCCAACGTGTAATACGGCGTCGCGCCGCAATGTTTCGCGTCCAATTCTTTCGCGTTCATTTTACGCACCCCCTCCTTTTTGCCCAAACCTTCCATTTTCCGTCGTTTTCCGCGACGCGCCCCCATCGCGGTTCTCCAAGAATAAAGAAGTCGACGTTATTTTACGTCGAGCCTCGTTTTTTTCAAGGGGACGTTCCGCGCCGCTCCAACGACAAATGTTTAAAAATTTTCGCTAAAATTCGCGCCGTCGCAATCCTAACCGCTCGTTTTTCAAGTAAGAAAAGAACGCAAAATTTTCAAGACAAGAGCCGCTAAAAGTTGCGCAAATTTGCCGGATCGCCCGTTTTATCCGAAGAAAAACGCGACGGCTAAGGCGCGCCCGCTCAACGTCGATCTTTCAAAAGTTGAAACCAAGATTTGCGCCCGAACAAGAAATAAAAAAACCCGTTCGTTAAGAACGGGTTAAAAGCGGAGGACACGGGGCTCGAACCCGCAACCCCTTACGGGGCACCTCATTTCCAATGAGGCCGCTAACCATTCGCTTATCCTCCAAGCGGGCTATTGATAACGGTATTATAGCCGCGTTTCTCAATTGTTCAAGGGCTAAAATTTATTTTTTTCTATTTTTTATCCTTTTTGCTTCGAAACGCGCCTTTTATTGGCCGGCCGCCCAGCGCGACGCCCCGCAAACTCTCGCCAGTCCCCCTATTTCCCCATCAGACTCTTTGTTTTTAAAGCGCCGAATAAGAATTTTAGAAAATTCCTCTTTACTTGCGCGAAAAAAACGGTTATTCTGCCGCGTATTGGGGCGTCGTTATTCGAGTCGGTCGCTTCGCCGGGCGAAAACGTTATTCTCCCGTCCATCGAGACCAAGCCGTCGAGCGTCCGCCGTTCCGCGCCGCGTCGCTTTCGACTTCAAGACAATCTATTTTGTCGCCGACGAAGCGTTCCTTGCGCCGCGCTCGGTTCCTTACGGCTTTCCTCGCGACGCCTTTCGCAAACTCAACGCATTTTACGTATCCTCGCAATATTAGCGTCGTCTTATATATAGCGACGTGAAGCGACGAAACGGAGAAGAATAATGAAAAAATTGGACGTTATTTTGTCGAGCGCGTTCTTTTTTGCCGCCGCGACGGCGAACGTCGGTTCGGTCGCGTTCGGTCAAGGTTTCGGCGATTACGTCGCGCCCGCCCCGACGCAAACCGCTCCGCAACTCGCGCCTTCCGCTCCGCAGACGCTCCCCGCCCCTTCGGCTCGCGCGCCTCAAACGCTTCAAGCGTCTCCGACGTCCCAATCGCTCCAAACCGCTCCGTCGCTTCCGACGCCGCAAGCCGCCCAATCGACGCAATCAGCGCAAGCGCCGCAACCCGCTCAAACGGCGCGACCGACGGCTCGCGTCGACGCGGCCTCCGCCGTTCCACATTCCCCCCAAACCGCCGAAGTCCTCCCAATCGCCCAGTCCTCGCGTTCCGCCCAAACGCCGCTAAGCGCTCCGTCCGCCTATTCGGCCTCCAAGGTTCGCCCGACGGCCGCGCGTCCCGCCGAAAACGCCTCGCAACCGATTCGCGTCGCGCAAACGCCGCCCGTCGCCAACGTCGCGAAGCCGAACGCCGCGCCTCCGGCCCAACCCGCCTCCTCGGCTCCCGTCGCCAACGCGTTCGTGCCGCCGCCGGCGCATTACCAACTTTCCGAAAACGATCAGCTAAAACTCGACGAATTTTTAGCGCATTGGGAGAATTTTGGCAAAGGAATCAAACAAGTTTCCTGCGCCGTCCATATGATGGAGTTCGACGGCGGCGTTTTGCAACAAGACTCGAAAAAACCCGTCGCGCACAATTGGGGCCTCTTCCGTTTCAAAACGCCGAACCAGCTCCTCTATCATATTAAGGGCGAATTTTCTTACGCTAACGCCGATTCCGGCGGCGACGCCGTTTGGAAAGAGGGGCAAAACGAATTGAAAATCGTTCTCGACGGGAAATCGCTCGTCCAATACGATTACGAGAACAAAAAAGCGGTCGTTTACCCTCTCGCCGAAGACGAGCAAAATCTCGACCTGACGATGGACAACGGGCAATTCCCCTTATTTTTCGTCGCGAAAGCGGAAACGCTCAAAAATCGCTTCTATCTGCGCTTAGTAACGCCGGCGTCGAAACGCCAAAGCGAAGTTTGGATCGAAGCGTTCCCGAGATACGCTCGCGACGCGCAACAATTTCAATCGATCGTCGTTATTTTGAGTTTGAAAGATATGCAACCGACGTATATGCGCAAAGTCGGCGTCAACGGCAAGAGTAAAACCGACCTCAAATTCGAACGCGTCGAAGTCAATAAAGGACGTTGGACGATCGAAGGAACGGTCGACGACGATTGGACGAAAGAAGTGCGCTCCGAGCGTTTTTCGCTCTTGCGTCAAGAAGCGGTCGAAACGAATTACGCGCAAACGCCGAACGCCGCGCCGGCTTCGTCCCCCGCCGCTCGAACCGCTTCGCGTTCCGACGCTCAGAACGCCGTCCGTTAACCTTTAAAACGAATCGCGCCCCCTTGCAAGCTCCGTTTTCATTGGCGTCGACTCCCGAAGTCGACGCTAATTTTATTTTAACGCCGCCGCTCCGACGCGCCCGCAAAATCGCTCTTTTCGATTCGATTTATTCGTCGTTATCCGCCTAAAATCCCTTGCCGACGCAAACCGCGCTTTCCTCGCAAAGCGCCCAACGCTTTTATTTTCGCTATGTTCGACGCCATTCTCCTCGCCTCTTACGGCGGCCCGGAAAAAATCGACGACATTAATCCGTTTTTGGACCGAATACTGACGGGAAAGCGCGTTCCGCCCGCTCGACGCGCCGCGATTTTTGAGCGATACAAGCGTTTCGGCGGCGTCAGTCCGCTCCCGGGCGAATGTCGGCGCTTTCTCGACCGCTTAACCGAAGCGTTCGCCGACGCCGCCGACGCTCCGCGCCTTTATTGGGGAAACCTTTACGCCCCGCCGACGTTCGACGACGCGCTCGCTCGAATGGAAGCGGACGGCGTTCGGCGCCTGCTCGTCTTCCCGACCTCGGCTTTCGGGTCGCCGCAAAGTTGCCGTCGATATATCGACGCCGTTCGCGACGCGATTCGCCGTCGGTCGCCGGAGTTCGCCGCGCGCCTCCGCGTCGCGCAAACGCCCCCCTTTTTCGACCTTCCGGCGTACCGTCGCGCCTCGGCCGACGCCCTTTTGACCGCGCTCGCTTGGGACGAACTCGAAGCGAACCCCTTCGACTTCGCCGCGCCGTCCCCCCAATCCCCGCAAACCGCCGATTTTAACGTCGCCGAGCCGACCGTCGCCCCGCCGAAACGCTTGATTCTTTTTTCGGCGCACTCCCTTCCGACGGAGGACGCGTTAAAGTCGTTTTATTCCGCCCAACTTCTCGCCGCCGCGACCGACGTTTTGCGTTCGACGCTCGACGCGCCCGGATACGGCGGAACGCTCGCCGAAAAAGAAAACGCCGCCGCGGACGCCGACTCGACGCGCCGTTATCCGAGTCGCGACCTCGTTTTCCCCGACGCCGCCGACTTTCCGCCGGAATTGCGCCGTCGTTTGCGTTCGGTCGGCTTGGACGCGGCGCTCGCGTTTCAAAGCCGGAGCGGTTCGCCGTCGACGCCTTGGCTCGAACCGAGCGTCGTCGACTTTGTTCGCCGTTACAAAGATGAAAACCCAGACTGGAATCGTCTTATTGTCTCGCCAATCGGTTTCTTCTTCGAGAATATGGAAACCGTTTTTGATTTGGACGTCGAACTCAAGGAAGTTTGCGACGACCTCGGCGTTTCGTACCGACGCGCGATCTGTTGCGGCGCCGACGACCGTCTCGTTTGCGCCGTTCGCGATCTCGCTCAACGAGAACCGGCCGACTTTCCGATTTGCCGTTCGACGCCCGGCGCCTGCGACTTC
>JAFYVO010000169.1 GCA_017549085.1 Thermoguttaceae bacterium | reverse complement strand
GGAGAACGGTTTGCCCGCGAAGAAGTCCGCGAAAATTTGCGCGTAACTCTTGTCGGTGTAACCGCCGGCTTCTTGGGTAACCCAACCGCTGTAACCGATTTCTTCGATGCAGTCGCGCACCGATTTCCAGTCGACGGAGCCCTTCCCGACCGGAACGAAGTCGCCGCCCGCGCCCTTATTTTTGTCGAGCTTGAAGTCTTTGATGTGCAACTTGACAAGCAAGTCCTTGCCGCAAGCGCGAAGCCAATCTTCGGTTTTCGCGTATTTGACGTGGTTGCCGAGGTCGAAATAGGCCTTAACCCACGTGTTCGAGAACGAACGAACGAACGCCGCGTAAAAGTCCGGCGCGCACCAAAGGTTGTTCCAAACGTTTTCGATACCGATCGTAACGCCTTCGTAAGCCGCGACCGGAAGAATCTCTTCCATACAACGATAAGTCGCTTCGGTCGCTTCGTTTTGCAGTTTGATATATTCGGCGAACGGCGCGTTGTCCCCTTCGCAAACCGATTTCACCATCAAAGTGTTCGGATCGAAGTCGATTTTGAAGTCCCACGGTTTCGGCCCCGCGTTCCCAATACGGCACGGAACGAGGAGAATCGAGGAAGCGCCAAACGCGGCGGCGGCGGCCAACGCTTTCTTGACCGATTCGACGTCGGCTTTCGCGGAATTCGGGTTGTTGAAGTTCGTCCAACCGCGCATCACCGAGTGAATGCGAATGCCGGCGGCTTCCGCGTCTTTGCGAGCTTGGCGAGCGTCGGCGACTTCGACGTCCCAACCGGAAATTTCGACGCCTTCGATACCGGCGGCGGCCAGTTCTTCGAAGCGTTTTTTATCGGCCTTGTTAAGAATGAAAGCGCTATGAAGTTGCGTTTTATAAGCGGCGGTCTCGGCGGCTTGCGCGGCGCTCGAAAAACCGTTCATATTCGCGGTCGCGGCGACGGCGCCAAGCGCGGTCGTCGTCATAAAATCGCGGCGGGTCCATTGACGTTGCATATCGTTCGTTCCTTTCGCAAACGGAGTCGAGGCGCGCTCAAAATCAACGGGTTTCGAGCGGCGCGTTTCGACGCTTCGTTTTGTTCGTCGTCGACCGCTTCGACGGCGCGATTTTCGGACTTCGACGCAACGCGCTCTTCCAACGCCCCTCGACCGCTCGCGCCCCCAAACGACGCGCAACGTTTCGCAAGCCTTAGCGCTTTCCTTATCAATAAGGAAACGGAAATCGAAAACCGCCGTTTCAGCGGCGTTACTTTCATTAAAATCGAAACATTTTAACGTCCGTCGTCAACAACGCGACGCCAACAGTTTCAGAACGTTTGCGATTATACCAAACGCGCCGCCCGATTGCAAGCAAATTGCGTCGAAAAAAAATTTTTTTGCCTCTTTCTTGCCCAATTCGCTCGATTTCGTCCCGCCAAACCGCCCCGACGCCGCGTCTTCTCCATTTTAACGCAAGTCGACGCAAAAAAACGCCGCGCTTTTCCAACGCGGCGCCGTCAAAGGCTCGCCCTTTTCTCCATTTTAGCGTTCAACGGTAATCGACGTCGCCGACAATCGGCAAGTCGTCGAGCGATTCCAAGTTGAAGAGGCGCAAAAAACGGGGAGTCGTCGAATAAAACGCGACTTTTTTCTTATCGACGACGCGTTTTTCTTGCGCGACGATCTCCCGTTTGACGAGTTGCGAAAGCGCGCCGGTCGCGTTGTTCCGCGTTTCGAGAATTTCGTCGAGCGATATCGGCTGACGATACGCGATCAACGCCAACACGTCGATCATCGTTTGCGTCAACTTAAACTCCTTCGTTTTCCCGCCGACGAAACGGGCCGCCAACGCGTCGAACTCCGGACGCAACGCCATCCGGAACCCGTCGCCGTCGCGAACGATTCGATAAGGCGCCCCGTCGCGCCAATACCGCTCGTTCAAGTCGGCGAGCGCTTCGATCGCTTCGGTCTCCGAAACGTTGCGCATCAACTCGGTCGCGCGAGCCAGCGTCAACGGGCGGTTGTCCCGATCGCCGACGAAGAGCATCGCTTCGAGAATCGACGTCGGGCCGATCGGCGCGCGCCGTCCTCCGGTCGCCTCTACGGAGCCGACGTTTTCGCCCTTCCCATTTTCGCTATCTTCGCTATTTTTTCGTTCAACGCCGCCGCGTTCGTTCGCCGCCCCTCCAACGCCGGAACGGGACGCGCTTTTACGCTCGAAATCGGCGTCCGAAACGCGGGAAGACTCGTATTTCTCCCCCGCTTCGCGCAAAAAATCGGCGTCGTTTTGGAGCAAAACGCCGTCGAGCGACTCGCGCCGTTCCCGTTCTAAATCGCGTTGAAAACGTTCGCCGTCCGATTCGTCTTCTTCCGAAGTTTCGGCGTTTCCCCCCTCCTCCGCTTCCGCGTCGAAAAGGGACCGCAAGCCGCCGGCGAACGCGTCGTCGAACGAATCGGCCGCCCGTCGCGCTTCGGAATCGGTTGAAAAACTCGCAAAAAAGGCGTTTTCGTCGTCAAATTCGCCGTCGAGCGACTCCAATTCGCCGTCAAAGTCGCCCGAAACCGCCGAACTTGTTAAACTTGCCGAAACCTCCGTTTCGTCCTTTTCTTCCCCGTCCGCCGTTTTTATCGACTTTTTCGACGCGTTTCCAGCGCCGATTGAAAACGCTCCCGACGCGGAAACGACGCGAAAACGCCCGAACTCGACGGAACGACGTTCGCTTTCGCCGCGCCGACTCGCCGACTCGGAGCCTTCGTCTTGCGCATTTCCGCCAAGCCGCCTATTCCCGCTATCTTGCGCCGTCGCTTTAAGCGTTTGTTTTTCGCTAAACCGCGCGTCTTCTCGTTCCAAGGTTCATTCCTCTTCGAAAAGATAATCGACGTCTTCTCCTTCGTCCTCGGCGCCGAGCCGCGCGACGAAGTAAGTTCGAGCGACGTCGCCGATTAAACGGAAAACGCCGGATTTAACGACGTACCGCGCGGCGAGCCGGTCGCCGTCGACCGAGTATTCGACTTCAAGCCGAGCGTCGTCCGCTTCGGCGATTCGTTCGAGCGTTTTACGAGCGGATACGGGCGTTCCGTCAAATTCCGCGCTCATTTCAAGGAGCAAACGTCCCAACGGCGCGACGGCGAACGCGACGCGTTGCGGCGCCGGCGTCTTCGTCTTCGCTCCGGCGGCAATTCGCGCAAACTCGGCGTCGACGGCGGTCGAGTCGAGCCCGACGACGCCCAAGATCGCGTCGGCGCTTGTCCCCAACCGAACGGCGAGCGTTTTATCGTTCCCGAACGCGGCGAACGGCTCCGGCAGTTCGACGTTGAACTCGGCCAACGGCGCGTCGAGCGTCGCAAGAGCGAAGCCTTCGACCGTTCCGGCGTCAAGATTGATGAATTTTCCGATTTTTTCAGCGACTTTCGGTTCGTCTTTCTCCAATTTCGCGAAAATTTTTCGCGCGACGGCGATCAATTCGCTTCCGTCGACCGGCGCGACGGCGGACGAAAAAAGGAGCGGCTCGCAAGCGAACGCGGAAGCGGAGTCGAACGTTCCGTCCGCGGCCGCCGACTTCGCCAACTTTTCGACGGCGGCGACCAATTCCTTCGCCAACGCTCGTTCTTCGTCGGAGTCGAGCCCGATTTCGAGCGCGGTTTTAAAGTTGTCGAACGCGACCGCTTGCTCTTTCGCCCCAAACTCGCGGTCGAGCGCGGAGCGTTTCCCGGCTTGAACGGCGGCGAAAACGGCGTTCGGCGTCTTGGCGATCGCGCCCCAACGGGTCTCGGCGTTTTGCGTTCCGGCCAACGTTTCAGCCAACGGCGAACCGTCCTTCGCGACGACGACGCATTCCCAAACGAGATCGCCGGTCTCCGC
>JAFYVO010000168.1 GCA_017549085.1 Thermoguttaceae bacterium | reverse complement strand
TTGCGCGAAAACTTGTATTATAAAGACTAATCTTATTGTTTAAGGAAAAAGGAGCCCGCCGATGAAAACGACGCGCGGAAAATTATTGGCATTGTTGGCGACGACGGCGTTTTGCGTCGTCCCGTCGGTCTTTGCGCAAGACGCGCCGACCCTTCCCGAAGGCGTTTCGGTGAAGTTCAAGAAAGTCGAAAACCAACCGGCGGTCGCGATCGCGACGGTCGACGGCGTCGAAACGCGAATCGAAGCGTTCGAACCGCTCGACAAATTGCCGGAACAAGTCCGCGAATACGTCCGCGCCGAGTGGACGAAAACCGGCGAATTCCCGGCCAAGACGATTAAAGTCGACGTCGACGTTACCGACGCGCCGGAAGTCGCCGAATGGGCCGAATCCGCGAAAAATCGCCTGATTTACTGGTTCCCGAAAATCGTCGAAGCCCTCGACGGCAAAGACGCGGTCGCCAAGATTCCGGACGATTACACGATTCGCTTGGTCTTTAAAAATATGGACGGCGTCGCGCACGCGGCGGGTCGCGAAATCACCGTTTCGAGCGCCTGGATCAAGAAGAGCCCGAACGACTTCGGGTTGGTCGTTCACGAAGCGACGCACGTCGTCCAAGCGTACCGTCGCGGCGAATTCTGGACGACCGAAGGGATCGCCGACTACGTCCGCTATTACGTTTCGGAACCGCGTTCGCGCAACCATTGGCGCATCGACCCGGAACGTTCGAGCTACAAACAAGGTTACGGGATTACCGCGACGTTCTTCGATTGGATGATTCGCGAAAAAGACCCGGAATTTTTGATTAAATTGCACCGCGCCCTGCGAGCTCGCAAAAACGGCGAGAAATTTTTCGCGGAAGAGTATCAATCGACTCCGGACGCGCTTTGGAAAGAATTTGTCGAAACGTTGTAAGACGTTTTCATTGTTATAATTTATATAAACGAGACGATATAAATGGCGAAGATTGGCGTTTTTACGTGTTGGTGCGGCGAGAACATCGCCCGCCACGTGGATTGCGACGCAGTGTCGAATGCCGTGGCTAAGCTCCCCGGCGTTCACTGCAGCCTGAATTATAAGTACATGTGTTCCGAGCCGGGTCAAAATATGATCGCCGATAAGATCAAGGAACTCGGGCTCACCGGCGTCGTCGTCGCGAGTTGCTCGCCGCACATGCACTTGAAGACGTTCCGCAAAACGGCGGAAAACGCGGGGCTCAATCCGTATCTGGTCGAAATGGCGAACATCCGCGAACACTGCTCGTGGGTTCACACCGACCGCGAAATCGCGACCGCGAAAGCGATCGAACTGATCGGGATGGCGGTCGAAAAGGTGCGTCGCAACCACGCGCTCGAGCCGATTAAAGTCCCGGTGACGAAGCGCGCGCTCGTGATCGGCGCCGGCGTCGCGGGGATTCAAGCGGCGCTCGACGTCGCGGCCGGGGGCGTCGAAGTCGTCGTCGTCGAAAAAGAGCCGTCGGTCGGCGGCAAGATGGCGGGGCTCTCCGAAACGTTCCCGACGCTCGACTGCTCGCAGTGCATTCTGACGCCGCGCATGGTCGAAGTTGGCCAGCACCCGAACATCAAGTTGATGACGTACTGCGAAGTCGAAAAAGTCGAAGGCTTTGTCGGCAACTTCAAAGTGACGATTCGCAAAAAGGCGCGTTACGTCGACATTACGAAATGCACCGGCTGCGGCGCCTGCTGGAACGCCTGCCCGATGAAAGGGCGAATCGACAACGCGTTCGACTTCAACCTTGGTTTCGGGCACGACAAAAAGCTCGGCAAACGCGCCGCGATTTACGTTCCGTTCCCGCAAGCGGTTCCGGCGCGCCCGACGGTCGACGCTGAAAACTGCACTCGCTTGAAGAGCATGAAGAACGGCAAAGAGCTTTGCGGTATCTGCCAAAAGCAATGCGCCGCGAACGCCATCAACTTCCACGACCAAGACGAGTTGATCGAAATCGAAGTCGGCGCCATCGTCGTCGCGACCGGGTACCAACTCTACAGCATCGGCAAAGAGCAAGAAAACCCGAACATCCAAGGCTACGCCGAATACGGTTACGGCAAGTACAAGGACGTCGTCGACTCGCTCCAATTCGAGCGCATCATTTCGGCGTCCGGCCCGACCGGCGGCGAGCCGCTGCGTCCGTCCGACGGTCGCGTTCCGGAGAAGATCGTCTTCATCCAATGCGTCGGGAGCCGCGACAACGCCAAGGGGATCACGTACTGCTCGAAGATTTGCTGCATGTACACCGCGAAGCACACGATGCTTTACAAACACAAGGTGCACGACGGCGAAGCGCACGTCTTCTATATGGACATTCGTTCCGGCGGTAAGAAATACGACGAGTTCGTCCGCCGCGCGATCGAGCAAGACGGCGCGATTTACCACCGCGGCCGCGTTTCGAAGATCGAAGAACAAATGGTCGACGGCGTCAAGAAGCTGATGGTTTACGGCGCCGACACGCTGTCCGGCAAACCGGTCGTCGTCGAAGCCGATATGGTCGTTTTGGCGTGCGCGATGTCGCCGACGACCGGCGCTCCGCAATTGGCGCAAAAACTCTCGGTCGGTTACGACGAATACGGCTTCCTCAGCGAATCGCACCCGAAACTTCGTCCGGTCGAAACGAACGCGGCGGGCGTTTTCGTCTGCGGCGCTTGCCAAGGCCCGAAAGACATTCCGGAAACGGTC
>JAFYVO010000167.1 GCA_017549085.1 Thermoguttaceae bacterium | reverse complement strand
CGCGCGCTGTACGAAAAGACGGTCGCCCTGGAAGACGCGTTGAAGTTCGAGAACTGACGCAAAAAACGTCGAAACGGCGCTAATAAGGCGAAAATAGCGAAACTGGGCGAACGGCAAGCGTCGGTCGAACGGATAAAACGGATAAAAAGCGAAAAATAGCGAAACGAGGGAAGTTGGAAATGCGCGAAGAGGAACGCATTGTGATCACCGGCGTCGGGTTGGCGGCGCCGAACGGTTCGAATTTGACCGAGTACCGCCGCGCGATTTTGAACGGCGTTAGCGGCGTCGTTCCTTACGATATTCGCTATTTCGGCCCGACCCTCGCCGGCGTCTGCAATTGCGACGTGCTGAAATGGCAATCGCGTCGCGAACTGCGCCGCGGCACCCGCGCCGGGAGTCTCTCGATTTACTGCGTCGGGGAAGCGATCGCCGACTCCGGGCTCGATTGGGAAAACGTCCGCAAAGACGCGGTCGGCGTTTATATCGGCGTCACCGAACACGGCAACGTCGAGACGGAAAACGAGATTTACCAAATTAAGCAATACGACTACGATTGCGCGTATTGGTCGCACCACCACAACCCGCGCACGGTCGCGAACAACCCGGCGGGCGAGGTGACGCTGCGTTACGGTATCACCGGGCCGCACTACACGCTCGGGGCCGCTTGCGCCGCGGGGAACGCCGGGATTATTCAAGGCGTTCAACAGCTTCGACTCGGCGAAGTCGACGTCGCGCTGGCCGGAGGCGTTTCGGAAAGTATTCACACGTTCGGGATTTTCGCGGCGTTCAACGCCCAAAACGCGTTGGCCAAACACGACGACCCGACGAAAGCGTCGCGTCCGTTCGACGTCGACCGCAACGGGATCGTCGTCGCGGAAGGCGGTTGCGTTTACGTCCTCGAACGCCTCTCGGACGCGAAAAAACGGGGCGCGAAAATTTACGGCGAAATCGTCGGGTACGCGATGAACAGCGACTCGACCGACTTCGTTCTCCCGAACGCCGAGCGTCAAGCGCAATGCGTCGAAAAAGCGCTGCGTCGGGCCGAACTCGCGCCGGAAGAAATCGATATCGTCAACACGCACGCCACCGCGACGCACGCCGGCGACATTATCGAAGTCGAAGCGTTGCGCAAGGTCTTCGGCGCGTCGAAAAAGACGTATATTAATAATACGAAGAGTTTCATCGGACACGCGATGGGCGCCGCGGGCGTTCTCGAGTTGGCCGGGAACCTCCCCTCGTTCGACGACGGCGTCGTTCACCCGACGATCAACGTCGACAACCTCGACCCGGAATGCGAAATCGCGAACCTCGTTTTGAACGAGCCGAAGGAAATCGGTTCCGTCCGTTATATCTTGAACAACTCGTTCGGGATGGTCGGGATTAACGCGGTCGTGATCGTCGGGAAATACGACGAATAACGGCGAAGGCGCAAGTCGCGGCGTTTCGTCCGCTCGGGAACGGGCGGTTGGCGCAAACGTCGGACGGCGGTTTAGAGAGAATAAGCAAAATGGAAAGGACGGCGGCGTCGGGTTTGCGAACTCGCGTCGGCGACCGCAACGATTACGATAAAAAACGGCTCCGCTTTCGAGCGCGGTCGGTATGAAGGAGTCTCATTATGACGACGGCTGAAATTAGAGAAACGATCATCGGCATTCTTTCGGACATCGCGCCGGACGAAGATTTCGACTCGCTCAAAGACGAAGTTTCGTTCCGCGACCAACTCGGGATGGACAGCATGGACATGCTCGACGTCGTTCTCGAACTGCGTCGCAAGTTCAAACTGCAAATTCCGGAATCGGATTACCCGCGTCTCGACTCGATGAACTCGACGCTTGAATACCTCGAACCGCTTCTCCAAGACCGCTAGTCGAAGCGCGCTCGATTTTTCAAACCGCGACGCGTTCGCGGTTTTTTTGTCGACTCGAAACAAACGGCGAAAACGCAAAGCGCGGAACGAGTCGCGGTTTGACTCGCGTTTCTAGGGAGGCGAAACCTTCGGGGCGCTTGCCGCGACGAAAAAAAGCGCTATAATTGGTGAAATTTTAGGAGCGGTTCCCGATAGGCGGGCGCGCGAATTTTGGGCGCGTCGCGGGAACGCTCGACGAATTGATACGAACGCCGACGAAACTCGGCGCTGGGAGCGGTTTTTTGCCTACTCGAACTTTGCGCGACAAAAAACGGCCTCGCGACTTCCTCTTTGGTTCGCGCGCTTGGCTGAACCTTACGACGCCGCCTAGAGGGCGGCGATAGTTTGCGTTGCGAAATTGGGTTTAGGTTTCGCAAAAACAATAATGTTTGACGGCGAGCGTAATCGTTGAACGAAAAGTCGTCGAACAAATACAAACGTCGCGGCGTTGTCGTCGTCGACGTTTTTAGCGCGAAAGAAAGCGACAAAAAAGAGGTTTCACAATGGCTTCCGTTATGACGAACGCGTCCGAATCTTGCCGTAACATCGTTATTTTCGACACCACCTTGCGCGACGGCGAGCAATCGCCGGGCGCGAGTATGAATCTGCAAGAAAAGCTCGAAGTCGCGAAAGCGCTCGTCGAACTCGGCGTCGACGTGATCGAGGCCGGTTTCCCGATCGCGTCGCCGGGCGACTTCGAAGCGGTGCGCGAAATCGCTAAAATCGTTAAAGGTTCCTCCGTTTGCGGGCTCGCTCGTTGCGTTTCGGCCGACATCGACCGCGCTTGGGAAGCGTTGCGCGAGGCGGAAGACCCGCGGATTCACGTCTTTTTGGCGACGAGCGCCATTCACCGCGAGTTCAAACTCCGAATGACCGAAGACGAAATCGTCGCGCGCGCCGTCGAGGGCGTCAAACGGGCGAAAAGCTACTGCTCGAACGTCGAATTTTCGCCGGAAGACGCCTGCCGCACCGAAATCGACTTCCTCTGCCGTGTCGTTGAAGCGACGATCGCCGCCGGCGCGACGACGGTCAACATTCCGGACACCGTCGGTTACACGACTCCGGTCGAGATGACCGAGCGCATCAAAACGCTGTTGAATCGCGTTCCGAATATCGATAAAGCGGTGATTAGCGTTCACTGCCACAACGACCTCGGGATGGCGGTCGCGAACTCGCTGTCGGCGGTCGCGGCGGGCGCCGGGCAGGTCGAGTGCGCGATCAACGGCCTTGGCGAGCGCGCCGGAAACTGCGCTTTGGAGGAGATTGTGATGGCGTTGCGGACGCGTCGCGACGTTTTCAAAGCGGACACGCGCGTCGTTTCGCAACGTTTGGCGCCGACGAGCCGCTTGGTCTCGAAGGTTACCGGCTTGAAGGTGCCGCGCAACAAGGCGATCGTCGGTCAAAACGCGTTCGCGCACGAGTCCGGCGTCCACCAAGACGGCGTCCTCAAAGAACGCACGACTTACGAGATTATGAGCGCGGAGAGCGTCGGGTTCGCGAAAAACGACCTCGTCCTCGGGAAGCACAGCGGTCGCGCCGCGTTGGCCGCTCGGATTAAATCGCTCGGGTACGAACTGGAACGCGAACAACTCGACGGCGCGTTCGAAGCGTTCAAGCGCTTGGCCGACCTGAAGAAAGACGTGTTCGACGCCGACATTATCGCGATCGTCGACCGTCAACTTTCTCCGAACGCGTCGAGCGACGCGACGGCCGATTGGGAAGTCGTTTCGTATTCGCTCGGTTGCGGCTCCGGACGCGAGTCGACGTTTGAGATCGTTTTGTCGCAAGGCGGCGTCGAGAAAAAGGCGACCGCGACGCAAGAAAACGGCCCGGTCGACGCGATGTTCGCCGCGGTGCGCGAAATCGTCGGGCTCCCGCTCGCGTTGAGCGATTTCAAAATCGAAGCGGTTTCCGGCGGCTCCGACGCGCAGGGCGAGGTCGTCGTCTTCTTGAACGACGACGCTTCGAAGACGACGGTTCGCGGGCAAGCGACCTCCACCGACGTTTTTGAAGCGACGTTGCGCGCGCTGGTAAGCGCCGTCAACCGCGTTCAAGCGTCGCGAGGCGGCGAAAACTAACGCGTTGGCGACGACCTAAAAAGAAGCGCGGGACGCGGCGGCGAGTTATTGCGCCGTCGCGTCCCCGTTCATTTTAGGGGAAAAGGTGCGAAGACGCCGATAATTTTAAATTTTACGCTCGTTTTTTATCGGTTTTTTTGAAGTTTTTGACATTTTTACGGCGTCGGCGACCGCAAACGGTCGATTAAAAGAACGCGTCGCGCCTCGGCTTTTAAGAAGCGCGTTAAAAATGAATCGTCGCGCGAAATTTGGAACGCTGGACGATTATCGGAACTAAAAGTATTTGGCGTTGGAGATTTTCCGTGCTTGGCAATAATTCGCAGTCGTTTTTTGGGCCGTCCAACTTGGTCGATTTGGTGCGCTATCGCGCGTCGATTCAACCGGACGACTTAGCGTTCGTCTACCTGGCGGACGGCGTGAGTTCGGAAATTCGTCTCACTTACGGCGAGCTTGACCGACGTTGCCGCGCGCTTGCCTCTTGGTTGCGCCGCAACAATATGCGCGGGAAGCGGGCGTTGCTCCTTTACCCGCCGGGGCTTGATTTCATCATCGCGTTTTACGGGTGCCTTTACGCCGGCGCGACCGCCGTTCCGGTCTATCCGCCGCGTCGCAACCGTTCGATGCTTCGCATTCAAGCGATTTCGGACAGCGCCGAAGCTAGCCTCGCGATGACGACCGGCGACGTTCTTAAGCGCGTCGCGACGATCGTCGACGAAACGCCGAACTTGAAGCAGCTTCCTTGGATCGCGACCGACGAAATGACGGCCGGGCTCGAAGACGAATGGGTCGATCCGCAAATCGCTCCGGACGAATTCGCGTTCTTCCAATACACGTCCGGGTCGACGGGGACGCCGAAGGGCGTTATGTTGTCGCACGCGAATATGCTGCACAACTCGATGTTGATTCAAACCGGCTTCGAACACACGCGCTCGAGCAAAGGCGTCTTCTGGCTCCCGAGCTATCACGATATGGGTCTTATCGGCGGCGTCGTGCAACCGGTTTACTGCGGTTGCCCGAACATTATGATGTCGCCCCTTTCGTTCCTGCAAAAGCCGTATCGTTGGCTCGCGGCGATCTCGAAATATCGCGGCACCACGAGCGGCGGCCCGAACTTCGCTTACGACCTTTGCGT
>JAFYVO010000166.1 GCA_017549085.1 Thermoguttaceae bacterium | reverse complement strand
GCCATCCCCGGACGCGACGCGCAACCGCCGTGCGCGATCGAGGTGCCGTAATACACGATCGGCTTTTTGTCGGTTCGCGGCGAAAGAGCGGTAAACTTCGCGCCTTCCGGAACGCCGATCGAGAGCGCGTCGACGCCGTTGTACAACGGGAGGTAAACCAAGTAATCGCGTTCCTTAGCTTCCATTCCGGAAATCCAAGTTTCGGTCGCTTCTTTTTTCGACGGCTTCGTGCAGGAGACCCAAAGCCAACGCTTCGAAACGTCGTCGAACGCGTAAAGGTCGAACCCGGAAACGCCGGTCGCCGGCATATGCGGCATCGCGACGGAGCCGGAATAGAGGTTGTAGCGAACCTTAATTTCGGTCGCGTCGGTGCGGAAGCGAACGACTTCCCCCGCCGAATGTTGCGAGAGATTCCAAACGGCGCCGGTAACATTCTCCTTAGCGCGAGCCGGGAACCGCGCGAAATAACGGTCGACGTCGTTCCAACACTTGTTTTCGACCGGCCATTGCGTCGCGTCGAACCAAGCGAACCCGGCATCGACGGTCGGGGTTACGTCGACCGGTTCTTGAGCGCGCAAAACCGAAACGCTCGTCGCCGCGACGACCGCCGCGAATAAAAACGCAAAAATCTTTTTCATCGAATCGCTTCCTTTATCAAACCAAAATCAAAATAAACGCGCTTTTTCGGGAACGCGTCGGAAAAAACGAATCGACCGAAACCGCCGCCGAACGACCGCGATTTCGCCCTTATATTAATATAACGACAAACGCCGTCGGCGCCGCCCCGCTTCCCGCGTTAAACGAGGAGCCGAGCGGCGTTTTGCGCGTCGTCAAAAACGGTTCGACCGTCAAATCTTACATACGTTCGACCGTTTGAATCCCGAGCAACTCGAGCCCCTTGCGAATCGTTCGCGAGGTGAGGTCGCAGAGGAGCAAGCGGTTCGCTTTGACGTTTTCGTCGTCCGCTTTCAAGACCGGGCATTTTTCAAAGAACGCCGAGTAGCGGTTGGCGAGTTCGTAAAGATACGTCGTCAGTTGGTTCGGGCGGTAGTCGCGAAGGACGTTTTCGAGCGCGGCTTCGAACTTCGAGAGTTCGAGCGCGAGGGCGCGTTCCTCCGGCGCCGCGAGAACGAGGGTTCGCGTTCCGTCGGCGAATTCCTTCCGCAACGCTTCGACGTCGACGCCGCCGCGCGCGAAAATCGAACGGACGCGAGCGTAAGCGTATTGCATGTAAGTCGCCGTGTTGCCGTTCATCGCGAGCATTTTATCGTAACTGAAAACGTAGTCGCTTTCGCGGTTTTGCGAAAGGTCGGCGTAAACGAGGGCGCCGATCCCGACGCGTCGCGCCGTTTCGCGCTTTTCGTCGTCGGTCAAGCGTTCCGCTTCCGGACGGTTCGCGTCGTTCGCTTCCAAAACGGCCAACGCCCGCGCTTCCGCTTCGTCGAGGAGCGACTTCAAGCCGACCGCGTCGCCGGCCCGCGTCTTGAACGGGCGCCCGTCGTCGCCGAGAACCGTCCCAAACTTGACGTGCGTCAGCTCGACGTTCCCCATTCCGATGAAATCGGCGGCGGCGAAGAGTTGTTCGAAGTGGCGCGATTGGCGGAAGTCGACGACGTAAAGAATCGCGTCCGGCGCAAACTTATCGCGACGATATTCGAGCGTCGCCAAGTCGGTCGTCGCGTAAAGGAAGCCGCCGTCGCGTTTTTGGATGAGCATCGGAACGTCGTCCCCGGCGAGGAAAACGCCGATCGCGCCGTCCGTTTCGCGAGCGACGCCCATCTTCTTCAGGCGGTCGACCAACGGGCCGAGGCGGTCGTTGTAGAAACTTTCGCCGAGCGTTTCGTCGAACTGCACTTGGAGGCGTTCGTAAATTTTGTCGACTTCAGCGATGCAGCGCGGCATAAACTCCTTCCAAAGCGCGCGGTTTTCCTCGTCGCCGTGGTGGAGTTTCGACGTTTCTTCCAAGACCGCTTCGCCGATATTTTCGCGACCTTCGGCGAGCTTCGCAAGTTCCGGATTCCCTTCGACGCCGGCGATCTTCCCGACGACGGAATCGAGTTTTTCTTGCGCCGCGTCGAGGAGTTTCGCCAAGCGGTCGCGCTCTTTGTTCGCTTTTTTCAGCGCGTCTTTCGCTTCTTTCGTCCCGTCGGCGTCGGCGGCGGCCTTCGCTTCGGCGACCTTCGCGACTTGCGCTTCGACCGCTTTTTTCGCCGCGTCGAGGAGCGTTTCGGCGGTCGGTAGTTCCTTCTTCGCCCCGCGGTAGTCGACGAGTTGACGCGTCAGGCGGTAAAGTCGCGCGAGTTCGTTGACCGGGTCGGCGTCGTAAGCGGCGCGATCGAGGAAGTTGCGGAAGCCGTAAATGATCATCCCGAACTGCGTTCCCCAGTCGCCGAGGTGGTTGTCGGCGATCACGTCGTGCCCGAGGAAGCGGTGAACGCGGGCGAGCGAGTTCCCGATCATCGTCGAGCGGATGTGCCCGACGTGCAGCGGTTTCGCGACGTTCGGCGCCGAGTAGTCGAGGACGACGCGGCGCGGCGAGGCCGTTTTTTCGACGCCGAGACGCTCGTCGGTCGCCGCTTTTTGCAGCGTTTCGGCCAAGCGCTCCGCCTTCACCTTAAGATTAATGAAGCCCGGCCCG
>JAFYVO010000165.1 GCA_017549085.1 Thermoguttaceae bacterium | reverse complement strand
CGTCCGTTAACGAACGTCGATCCGCACCGCGCGCCCGCCGAAACGCCCGCCGTCGCCGACGCTTCCCCCGCCGCGCCGGAACCGCCGAAACGCTCGCTCCTTTCGCAAGCGTTCGGACTCGGCGCGAAAAAGCGCGCGCCGGAACCGGTCGACGATTTCGACGACTTCGAAGCGCCGTCGCGCCCGCCCCGACCGGCGCGACGCGAATACGTTTACCCGTCGATCGACTTCCTCTCGGCGCCGGAGCGTTACGACCTTGACGCGCTTCACGACTCCATTCTCGAACGCGGCGCCGAATTGGAACGCGTTTGCGCCAGCTTCGGCGTCGAGCTGAAAGTCGTCGACGCGCAGCCGGGCCCGGTTTTAACCCTTTACGAGATCGAACTTAAAAAGGGTTTGCGCGTCAACAAGCTGACCGTTTTGTCCGAAGACCTCGCGATCGCGATGAAGGCGCCGCGCGTCCGCGTCGTCTCGCCGATTCCCGGCAAAAACACCGTCGGGATTGAAATTCCGAACCAAAATCGCCAACTCGTCCGTCTCCGCGAGGTGATGGAGGAGTGCGCCGCGCAGGCCGAGAAGATGGCGATTCCGATTTTCCTCGGCAAAGACGTCGGCGGCGCGCCGATGATCGCCGACTTAGCGAAGCTCCCGCACCTCCTGATCGCCGGGCGCACCGGCACCGGGAAGTCGGTCTGCTTGAACTCGATCATTATGTCGATCTTGATGACGCGTTCGCCGGAAGAGGTGAAGCTGATTATGATCGACCCGAAAATGGTCGAGTTGAGTCCGTACAAAACGGTTCCGCACCTGATGCACCCGGTCGTCGTCGACATGCAGAAGGCCGAAGCGATTCTCGAATGGGCCGTCGAGAAGATGGAGCAGCGTTACCAAATCTTCGCCGCCGTCGGCGCGCGCAAGTTGAGCGAATTCAACGCGATGTCGGAAGCGACGAAACGCCGTCGCCTGCAACCTCGCGACGAAGAGGAATGGGCCGCGTTCCCGAAAACGATGTCGAGCGTCGTCATCATCGCCGACGAAATGGCGGATATGATCATGACGTCCGGCAAGGACGTCGAGCGACACATCGTCCGTTTGGCGCAAAAGAGCCGCGCGGTCGGCATTCACTTGGTGTTGGCGACGCAAAAGCCGACGGTCGACGTCGTTACCGGGTTGATCAAGTCGAACCTCCCGGCCCGCATCGCGTTCGGCGTCGCGAGCCGCACCGACAGTCAAGTCGTTTTGGACGCCAAGGGCGCGGAACAACTCCTCGGGAACGGCGACATGTTGTTCCTTCTCCCGGGAACGAGTCAGCTCGTTCGCGGCCAAGGCGCGTTCGTTTCGGACAAAGAAATCGACGCCGTCATCGAATCGATCTCCGTCGACGAGCCGGAATACGAGTTCGTCGTTCCGGACCCGACCGCGCCGGAGGACGAAGAGCGCGAAGAAGTCGAATACGACCCGCTTTACGTCAAAGCGGTCGATTGGGTCATTTCCGAAGGGAGCGCCAGCACGTCGTTCCTGCAACGCAAGCTCGGCGTCGGGTACGGTCGCGCCGCTCGCCTGATCGACACGATGACCGCCGAAGGGATTATTTCGCCGAAAAACCCGGCCAAACCGTCCCGACCGCGGGACGTGCTGGTTACGATGGAGCAATGGCGAGGCCGCGAATCCGCCGGCCCGAGCGTTCCCGCCGAAGTCGTTAACGCGCCCCTTCCGTACACGGCCCCGCCCGTCCCGCGCGCCGACGGCGACGTCGCCGCGTACCGCTCGACCTCTTACGACGCGACGCCCGTTTCGGCGCCGACGTCCCGCGCCGCCGAACGAACGACGTTCGACGAAATCGACCTAAGCCCCGTTCGCGACGCCGCGTCGACCGAACGCGACGCCAACGCCGACGCCGACGCAAACGCTTCTCGCGGCGGCGGTTCCGGTTCGCAAAACCCGGGCTGGAACGACGAGCAATGGGCGAAGTACCTCGATTACGGCGACGAACTCGACGAAGACGGCAACGATTACGACGCTTACGACGGCGGACGTTCGTCGGGCGGGAATCTGCGCGAAAAAGCGAAGAATCGTCGCGACCGAAAGCGCGGTCGCCGCGACGATTACGACGACGATTACGATTATTGACGCCGCGTCGCTCAATTTGACGGCGCGACGTTTCCCTTTCCCTTTATCTTGCCCATTTCCCCAAGGGAGACCGTTTATGCGCCTTTCTTTAACGCGAAATTTCGCCGTTTGTCGCGCGGCCCTTCTCGCCGTCGCCGCTCTTGCGCTTGTCGGGAGCGTTTTCGAACGTCCGACGCAAGCCGACGACGCGGCGCCGCGCTATCCTTACGCGACCGAAACGCCCTTCGACTTCGGCGACGAACCGCTCCGTTACATCGAAAACGACCGGCTGAAAGTCGGTTTCGACCTCTCCATCGGCGGCGCGATCGTTTATCTTGAAGACAAGAAATACGAAACCGGCAACATAATCAACAGTTTCGACTGGGGTCGCCAAATCCAGCTTTCGTATTACTCCGGCCCGAACCCGTTTACCGGCCCGAACGGCGAAGAGCCCGCGCCGGAATGGGCCGGGCTCGGTTGGAACCCGATTCAGTCGGGCGACTGCGGCGGGAACAAATCTAAAGTCTTGGAATTCAAGAAGATCGACGCGTCGACGGCGTTCGTTCGGACGCGTCCGCAACTTTGGCCGCACAAGGGCGTTCCGGCGGAATGCGTCTTCGAATGCCTTTACCGCTTGACCGCCAACGGTTTCGAGCTGAACGCGACGATCATTAACAACCGCTCCGACAAGACGCAGTTTAGCGGTCGAAGTCAAGAAACCCCGGCGCTTTACACGAACGCGCCTTGGTACAAGCTCGTCACTTACCTCGGCGACAAGCCGTTCGAAAACGAGCCGACGTCGGTTCTCGTCGACCAACGCGACGGCAAGGGCTGGCCTTGGGTTCACTACTATTCGCCGGAGCGTTGGAGCGCGTTGCTCGACGAAAACGACCGCGGAATCGGCGTTTACCAACCGGGCGCTTGGCAAACGAGCGGCGGTTTCGCGGGAGGCGACGGGAACAAAGGCGCTCCGCTCGGCGCGAAACACAGCCCGACCGGTTACATCGCGCCGATCGAGCAAACGATTCTCGACTGGAACGCTCGTTACTCGTCCCGCGCGACCTTCATCGTCGGCGCACTCGACGAAATTCGCGCGACCGCCAACGAACTCGCCAAGAAAGACGCGTTGCTTTCGATCCCGAGCTGGACGTTCGCAAACGACCGCCAAAACTGGATTTACCAAGGAACGACCGACGCCGGTTACCCGATTTCCGACTGCTTGAAGGTGAAAGTTCCCGCTTCGACCGACGCCGCCGCGCTCTCGCCCGGTTACTTTTGGCGTTCGGAAGACGCGCCGATTTTGGAGATCGACGCCGCGTTCGAGTCCGCCGCCGACGCCGACGCTTCCGCGCCGACCGCTCTTACGATCAAGATCGAGCGCGTTTCCCCCGCCGACTCCCTCGACTATCTGAGTTGGAGCGAAGGGGACAAAGACCGAGACAAGGAGCGCGCCGAAAAAGCGAAGACGCACCCGACGCTCGCGCCGGTCGTCGTTTCGGTTCCGGTCGATTGGGACGGCGAACGCCGGACGTTGCGCGTCAACTTGTCGCAGCTCGACGATTATAAGGGCGCGATGAAACGGCTTTCCGTCGAGTTCCCGAAACGCCAGGGATTGGCGCGAATTTACCGCGTCGGTTTCGTCGGCAAAAACTGACGCCG
>JAFYVO010000164.1 GCA_017549085.1 Thermoguttaceae bacterium | reverse complement strand
GGGCGAAACGGGCGTTAAAGTTTTGCTTTTCGTTCGCAAGGAGCGCGACGAGTTTCGGAATCGACGCTTCCGTCCCGACGACGGCCAAGCGTTTGACGGCGACGTTAACGCGGTGAATGTCGGCGGGTTCCGAACCGGCGCCGTCGATCGCTTGAAGCAGGAGCGCTTCGTCGGAGGTCGTTTGGAGCGTCGCGACGTCTTGCGCGAACGACGGGGACGCGACGACGGCGGCCAACAGCGCGCTCGAGAGGAAAGAGAACGCGTATTTTTTCATATGTCTTTCTCCAACGGCGAAAGGAAAAGCGAAGGAAGCGAACGGCGCAACCGTCGGCGATTGAACGACTTCGACGGCGCGACGCGTCCGGTTTTCGCGGCTTTTCGACTTTCGCGTTTCGGGCTTTTTTCGTTATTAATATATAAGGGGGAAAATCGACGAACGGAAACGGCGTTACAGCGTGTACGGCCCGCGCATCGCTCGAGTGCGCATGCGGTTCGCTTCTTCGTCGTTGAACTCTTCCTTGACCGGGTCGAACTCGATCGGGCGTTTGAGCTGCCAAGCGATGTACGCGCAGTGCGACGCGATGTGCGATTGCGCGGCGACGTCGGCGTTCGCGGCCGGGTTGCGACGCGTTTTAACGCAGTCGATGAACTCGGCGATGTGCGTCGTCGGGTCGGTGCCGGGCATGCCGAAGTATTTAAGTTCGCTTCGGAGCGCGTCGGACGAAACGGCCATCCGCCCGCTGTCGCCGGTTTCGATCCAGCCTTCTTCGCCGACGTAGCGCGCGGAGCAGGTGCCGAGCCCGAGCCAACCGTCGGAGCGCATCACGAGCTTAACGCCGTCGGCGTAATAGGCCCAAACGTGCCCGGCGATGGAGCCGTCGTCGTTGAATTGCGGTTCGTAACGGGTCGGCGCGGTGTCGTCTTTTTGCGCGGCCCATTGGCAAAGGTCGACGGTGTGCGAGCCCCATTCGAGGATCCCGCCGCCGTGGAAGTCGAAGTGGTTGCGCCAATCGCCCGCGACGTAACGGCTGTTGTACGGACGCCAAGGGCAGGGGCCGAGCCAGCGATCCCAGTCGCATTCGTCGACCGCCGGTTCCGGTTCCGCCGGGAACCAATCGTGGTGCGTCGCCGGCCAAAGGGTGTTCGCGTGAACTTCGGTCAACTTGCCGAGTTTGCCGCTCTTGACGATTTCGGCGGCGAGCATAAAGTTGCCGATGTTGCGGCGTTGCGTCCCGGCTTGGTAGACGATTCCGTAACGCTTCACCGCGTCGGCGAGGGCGCGGCTTTCTTGAATCGTGAGGGAGAGCGGTTTTTCGCAGTAGACGTCTTTCCCGAACTTCGCGGCGGTGATGGAGGCCATCGTGTGCCAACGGTCGCCGGTCGCGATCAAGACGGCGTCGATATCGTCGCGACCGAGGAGGTCTTCCATATCCTTATACATCGCGCAATCGGTATCGCCGTATTTCTCGTCGGCGCGCTTTTTGAGATGTTCGCGGCGGGACTTGCGAACGTCGCAGATGGCGCGGACGCGGACGTCTTCGCGTTCGAGGAAGATCCCGAAGTCGTGTTCGCCGCGGGAGCCGATCCCGATCCCGCCGAAGTTGACTTTGGCGCTCGGCGGAGTCGCGCCGTCGAGCCCGAGGACTTTGCCCGGAACGTAAGTCGGAACGAGCGCCGCGGCTCCGGCGACCGCGCAACCTTTCAAAAAGTCTCGACGACCGACGCGTCGTTGCGTTGATTTCATAAGGGCTCCTTTCTCCGCGTTCGCGACGGTTTGGGCCGCCGCTCGAACGATATAAGGCGTGGAATGCGAATTTAACGGGTTTCGCTCGAAAAAGCGAGCGAAGGAATAATAACGGGCGCCGCGACCGACGTTTTCGCGCAAACCGAGCGGTTGGGCGAAACGTTGCGGGTTAACGCGGAAGTCGCTTTCGACGGGCCGCCGTCCGTCGTTGAGCAAGCGCGGGGCGGGCGAGGTCGGCGCGTGTGGAGCCGACGTTTTCGCGAAACCGGGCGGTTTGGCGAAACTTTGCCGACGTCGAAAGCGCGACCTTAACCGAGATCGCGGCGATACGTCTTTAACGATACCAGAAGCGACGCCGAAAATCAAGTTTTTTGACGAGATTTTCGCGAAATTTTGCGATTTTTCGCGAAACCGTCGGGAAACGTCGCGCAAAGTTGGAAAAAGCGTCGGGAAACGTCGCGCAAAGTTGGGAAATTGAGTAAGACGCGGCGAATTGGGAAGATGGGTAAAAAGAACGACGGCGTCGGCGACTTCGTTCGAATCGGACGGCGGATTCGGCGTCGGGCGCGGCGCTCGCCTCGGCGTCGTTTGGCGACTTAGGGCGAATAAGCGTTGGTAAGCGTTTGTTAAGGGGAAGGCGCGCCGTTTTTCAATACGCGGATTTTGAAAAACGACTCGCAAAAGACGGCGAACGCTCGCGCCGCCGCGTCGACGATAAAATCGACGCGACGACGGCGGGAAAAGCCCGACGGCGTTTTGGCGCTTTCTCGGTCGTTTTACTCGGTCGCGTCCTTTTCGGCGTCGTTAACGGTAAAATGGAGGCCGTTTTCCTCGGCGTATTCTTTAAGACGACGCGCCAGCGCTTCTATCTCTTGGTCAACAAAATTACGCGCCAGCGCATCTATCGTTTGGGCAAAATGGAGACCGTTTTCCTCGGCGTATTTTTGCGCGACGGAACCGACGGAACCGTAAAGCGTTAAATCGGAAGGGCAACCGAAAAACGCGCTTTTGC
>JAFYVO010000163.1 GCA_017549085.1 Thermoguttaceae bacterium | reverse complement strand
GCAACCGGCGACGCCCCGTTTTACCCTTTTCTCCGGTTTGCCCGTTTTACCCGTTTTCGCCAACCGGCGCGACCGTTCCCGCACTTTGGGGACGTTTCCACAACCGGCGACGCCCCGTTTTTTCCTTTTCTCCTGTCTGCCCGTTTTACCCGCTTTCGCCAACCGACGCGACCGTTCCCGCCCTTTGGGGACGTTTCCGCAACCGGCGACGCCCTGTTTTTTCCTTTTCTCCTGTTTACCCTTTTTACCCGCTTTCGCCAACCGGCGCGACCGTCCCCGCCCTTTGGGGACGTTTTCGCAACCGGCGACGCCCCGTTTTACCCTTTTCTCCGGTTTGCCCGTTTTACCCGCTTTCGCCAACCGGCGCGACCGTTCCCGCACTTTGGGGACGTTTCCGCAACCGGCGACGCCCCGTTTTCTTCTTTTCTCCTGTTTGCCCGTTTTACCCGCTTTCGCCAACCGGCGCGACCGTTCCCGTCGTCCGTCTCGAAACGCCGTCGACGGGCTCGACCCCCTTGACCGAACGCGCCGTTTGCGGATAATGAAGATAAGTCGCGTTCCGGGCCGTCGTCGACGCGCCGTCGGTCGAACGCTCGACTCAAAAAACAACGAACAACCTAGAACGCTCGGAAAACCGCCGTCGGAAAGGCTCGCCATGAAAGATTATTTGAACTACGACAATCCGTTGATCGCTCGTTACGCCTCGAAGAAAATGAGCGAACACTTCGGCCCGCAAAAGAAATTTTCGACGTGGCGCAAACTCTGGATCGCGCTGGCCGAAGCGGAACTCGAACTCGGCCTCCCGGTCACGCAAGCGCAAATCGACGAGCTGAAAGAACACGTCGACGATATCGACTTCGACGTCGCCGCCGCGTACGAGAAAAAACTCCGCCACGACGTGATGGCGCACGTCCACACCTACGGCGACCTCTGCCCGAACGCCAAAGGGATCATCCACCTCGGCGCGACCAGTTGCTTCGTCACGGACAACGGCGACGCGATCCTCTACCGCGAAGCGCTCCGTATGGTGCGCGACCGCCTCGTCGTCGTCATCGACCGCCTTGCGAAGTTCGCCGCCGAGTATCGCGACCTCCCGTGCCTCGGGATGACGCACCTTCAACCGGCGCAACCGACGACCGTCGGGAAACGCGCTACGCTTTGGGCTTACGACTTCGCGACCGACCTCGAAGACCTCGAATACCGTATCGCGAACTTCAAAACGCTCGGGAACAAAGGGACCACCGGGACGCAAGCGAGCTTCCTGAAACTCTTCGACGGCGACCACGCGAAAGTCCGCGACCTCGAACGCCGCGTCTGCGAAAAGATCGGCTTCGACAAAGCGTTCGCCGTTACCGGCCAAACGTACCCGCGCAAACTCGACGCGCAAATCCTCGACGTTCTTTCCCGCATCGCCCAAAGCGCGCACAAGTTCGCGACCGATATGCGCATTCTCGCGAACAAAAAGGAACTCGAAGAACCGTTTGAAAAGAACCAAATCGGCTCGAGCGCGATGGCGTACAAGCGTAACCCGATGCGTTGCGAACGCGTTTGTTCCCTCGCTCGCTTCGTGATGAGCCTCCAATCGAGCCCGGCGATGACGATCGCGACGCAATGGATGGAACGCACCCTCGACGACAGCGCGAACCGCCGTTTGTCGATTCCGCAAGCGTTCTTGGCGATCGACGCGATTTTGATCGTTATTCAAAACGTCGTCGAAAATATCGTCGTTTACCCCAAGGTTGTGGAAAAGAACCTCCGCGCCGAACTGCCGTTTATGGCGACCGAAAATATCCTGATGGCGGCGGTCGAAGCGGGGGGCGACCGTCAAGACCTGCACGAACACATCCGCCAACACAGCGTCGCGGCGGCGAACGTCGTCAAGATCGAAGGGGGCGAAAACGACCTCCTCGAACGTCTCCGCAAAGACCCGGCGTTCGCGTCGGTCGATATCGACGGCGAAATGGATCCGTCGAAGTTCGTCGGTCGCGCGCCGGAGCAAGTCGACGAGTTCATCGCCGAAGTCGTCGAGCCGATTCGCGCTCGTTACGCCGACTTGGCCGCGGACGACGTCGATCTCCGCGTTTGATTTCGACGCTAAACAGCGCCGTTTTTCCCGTCAACCGACGTCGCTAGCGTTACATCGAAACCAACGCGGCGTCGGTCGGGGGCGTTTTGCGTTTGCGGCGAACCGACGTCGGCCCTCAACGCTTCATAAACGGCGAAGCGCCCCGCTTTCCCGCGTTAGCGTTCCGACGTAAAACGCTCGACCGAACGACGCTCGCCGACAACGCTAAATACAGCCGAACCGCGCCGTTTCCGACGTCGTTAGCGTTCCCTGCGCAACCTTCCGGCGCGGTTAGAGCGGGCGACCGTTCGCTCAAACCCTAAATAAGCGATAAAGTCCCAACCGACTTGCGCCGTTAGCGTTCCCTGCGAAGGTTCCGACGCGGTTTGAGCGGGCGACGGTTCGTTCAAACGCTAAATAAGCGATAAAGAACAAACATCCTTGGCGCCGTTTGCGTTCCCTGCGAAGGTTCAGGCGCGGTTAGAGCGGGCGACCGTTCGCTCAAACCCTAAATAAGCGATAAAGTCCCAACCGGCTTACGCCGTTAGCGTTCCCTGCGAAGGTTCCGGCGCGACGCGAACGGGCGGCGTCAAACGCTAAATAAGCGATAAAGTCCCAACCGACTTACGCCGTTAGCGTTCCCTGCGAAGGTTCCGGCGCGCTTAGAGCGGGCGTCCGTTCGCTCAAACCCTAAATAAGCGATAAAGAGCAAATCGCCTTGGCGCCGTTAGCGTTCCCAGCGAATATTCCGGCGCGGTTCGAGCGGCGTTTTCAGCCCCTTTCGTTTCCCTTTCCCCATTTTTTCCCCTTATTAATTAATACGGCGTTTTTGACAGGAGGCGCGATATGTTGACTTACCAAACGGCGGGCGAATCGCACGGCAAAGGAATCGCGGCGTTGGTCGACGGTTTCCCGGCGGGCGTTCCGCTCGACTCGACCTTGATCGACGCGGAGCTTCGGCGCCGCCAAGGCGGGTACGGTCGCGGCGGACGTCAACAAATCGAAACGGACTCGGCGGAAATTTTAACGGGAATTTGGCGCGGAACGAGCATGGGCGCGCCGATTCTCCTTTGGGTCAAAAACCGCGATTATAAAATCGACGAAATGCCGACGCCGACGCAACCGCGCCCGGGACACGGCGACCTGACCGGCTCGATGAAGTACGGTCAAGGGATTCGACCGATTTTGGAACGTTCGAGCGCTCGCGAAACGGCGGGTCGCGTCGCGGCGGGCGCCCTTGCGAAACTCCTTCTCCGCGAACTCGAAATCGACGTCGTCGGCTTCGTCGCGGGCGTCGGCGCGGTCGATCTGACGCCGGACGCGTCGACGGAAACCCTTTCGGCGCAAGAGTTGCGAGCGATTCGCGACGGGAACGAAATTTTCTCGCTCCGTCCCGACAAAGACGCGGAAGCGAAAAAAGCGATCGACGACGCGAAAGCGGCCGGGGACGCGCTCGGCGGTTTGATCGAAGTTCGCGTTACGAACGTTCCGTTCGGGCTCGGGACGCACGCGCAGTGGTCGTCGAAGCTGGACGGTCGCATCGCGCAGGCGGTCGCGGCGGTGCAAGCGATGAAGGGCGTCGAAATCGGCGCCGGGTTCGCGCTCGCGAAGACTCCCGGTTCGCTCGCGCACGACGAAATTCTTTGGGACGCTTCGCTCCGTTCGACGCGTTCGCTCGGGTTCGTTCGCCCGACGAACCGTTG
>JAFYVO010000162.1 GCA_017549085.1 Thermoguttaceae bacterium | reverse complement strand
GGCGCTGCGCATCGTCGAGGGGGACGTGCCGGAAAGCCTTAAAGATAAAGAGGTTGTCGCGCTCGATATGGGCGCTTTGATCGCCGGAGCGAAGTTTCGCGGCGAGTTCGAAGAGCGTTTGAAAGCGGTCTTGAAGGAGGTCGAAGCGTCGAACGGGCGGATTATCCTCTTCATCGACGAGCTGCACGCCGTCGTTGGAGCGGGGAACGCGCAAGGGAGCGCCGACGCCGCAAACCTTCTCAAACCGGCGCTTGCGCGGGGCGAGGTGAAATGCGTCGGCGCGACGACGTTCGACGAGTACCGCAAATATATCGAAAAAGACCCGGCGCTCGAACGGCGGTTCCAGCCGATTACGGTCGCCGAGCCGAGCGTCGAGGACGCGTTGGCGATTCTCCGCGGGCTGAAAAACAGGTACGAGTCGCATCATAAAGGCGTTAAAATCAAGGATTCGGCGCTTGTCGCGGCGGTCGAGTTGTCGAAGCGTTACCTTCCGGAGCGCTTCCTGCCGGATAAAGCGATCGACCTGATGGACGAGGCGATGAGCCGCTTGGCGATGGAGTTGCAAAGCGTTCCGACAGAAATCGACGACGCGCGCCGCCGTTTAACGCAGTTAAAAATCGCCGAGCGACAGCTTGTCGACGAAACGGAGCCGAGCGCCGTCGCCCGACTCGCCGAGATTCGCAAGGAAATCGCCGCGAAAACGGAAACGTTGGCGGAGCTGAACTTGCGTTGGGAAAAGGAAAAAAGCGGCGTCGGCGACTCGAAGCGGTTGCGCGAAAAAATCGACGATAAACAACTCGAATACCGCAACTTAGACGCGAGCATTAAGGCGGCGTATTCGCGCGGTCAAGCGGTCGATAACGCGGAATTTCAACGTTTGGCCGAGCTTTACGCGGAGGTTCAAAACCTGCAGAAACAACTCGACGCCGTCGAGGAAGAGGAAGAACGCGCCGCCGCCGAAGCGAACGAAAACGCGGCTTCCGGAATCGCTAAAGCGCCGCCGAAGAAACTTTTGCGTCAAGTCGTCGGGCCGGAGGAAATCGCCGAAATCGTCGCGCTTTGGACGGGCGTTCCGGTCGGGCGAATGCTCGAAACGGAGCGGGCGAAACTGCTCGTCCTGGAAGACCGCCTGCACGCGCGAGTCGTCGGACAAGACGTCGCTGTCGACGCCGTGTCGAACGCGGTGCGCCGAAGTCGGAGCGGACTCCAAGATCCGGGGCGCCCGATCGGTTCGTTCCTCTTCTTGGGCCCGACCGGCGTCGGGAAAACGGAGCTTTGCAAAGCGTTGGCGGAAGCGCTTTTCGACGACGAAAACGCGATCGTAAGGATCGATATGAGCGAGTTTATGGAGAAGCATTCGGTCGCGCGACTGATTGGAGCGCCTCCCGGTTACGTCGGGTACGAGGAAGGGGGCGTTTTGACCGAAGCGGCGCGACGTCGCCCTTACAGCGTCCTGCTGTTCGACGAAATCGAGAAAGCGCACCGCGACGTGTTCAACGTCTTTTTGCAACTCCTTGACGACGGCCGACTTACCGACAATCAAGGACGAACGGTCGACTTCTCGAACACGTTGATTGTGATGACGTCGAATTTGGGGAGCCGCGCGATTCAAGAGATTGCGTCGCAAGGCGGTACGACGGAAGAACTTAACGAAGCGACTTCGCTGATTTTGCGCGAGCGGTTTTTGCCGGAGTTCCTCAATCGAATCGACGAAACGATCGTCTTCCAACCCCTTGCGAAAGAAGAGATTAGAAAGATTGTCGCGATTCAAGCGCGCAAGTTGACGGCGCTCCTTGCGAAGCAAAACGTCGACTTGACGCTGACCGACGCGGCGCTCGACGGGATCGCGGAGCTCGGATACGACCCGGCGTTCGGCGCGCGACCGCTCAAACGCGTTATTCAGCAACGGTTGCAAAACCCGTTGGCGTTGGAGTTGCTGAAACGTCCGGCGACGTTCGGCGGAGAAAACGCGCCGCGTCGACAAATTGTCGTCGACTTCGACGGCGGCGAGTTCCGGTTTAACGTCGTTGGCGATAAGCGTTGACGTTTAACGTGTTGCGAAGTTGAGTCGCTAAAAAGAACCGCGTTTTCAACCGGCGATAGTCGGCGGAAAACGCGGTTTGTCGTTTCTTGGAACGTTAACGTTAGCAACAGGTTGGCGTTAGTCGTCGAAGCGGACGACGAGCGGTTCGGCGGCGTTCTTTTCGACGGTCGTTTCAACCGTTTTCGTCTTGTCGCCGACGCGAACGGTTAAGCGGTAATCGCCGAGAAAAACGCGAGTTGCGACGGCGCCGTTTTCGTTTGACGTCGCGTCGAGATTCGAGCGCCAAGTTTCGCCGACAAGCTCTTGCCAAACTTTACCGGCGTTCGTCGGCGTCCAGTTCGCGGTGAAATACGCCGATTCCGGGCGCCAGTGCGAGCGTTCCCAAAAGCCCCAAATCAAGATTTCGTCGACGGTCGGATGCGAGAACGCCGCGGTCAGAAAGTCCCGCGTAAACTCGGCTTGGAACGCTTTGTCGGTCGCGTCGACGTCGTGTTCGGTGATCGAAATCGGGAGGCCCAACTCGGCGAAACGGTCGAGAATTTCGAGAAGGCGTTCCGGCGGCGTCGCGGTTTGGCCGAAATGGCTTTGCATCCCGATCCCGCCGATGGGAGCGCCCGCGTCGAGGAGCTTCTTAATCTCGCGAAAATAAGAGTTTTGCTTGCGGCGGTCGAGCCCTTCGCCGGAGAGAATCCCGTAATCGTTGATGAAGAGGCGCGCGTTCGGGTCGGCGGCTCGCGCTTCTTGGAACCAATCGACGAGAATATCGTCCCCTAAAATCTTTAAAATATCGTTGTTATCGTGAATTTCGTTGACGACGTCCCAATCGACGACGCGCCCCCGGAGCGCCGACGCTTCGTCGCGGATGTGTTCGCGAATCGCGGCGTCGAGCGCTTCCGGATTCGACGCGAGTTCCTTCCAGCGCGGCGTCGAGTTGCGCCAAGACGGCCAAACGAGGCAGTGCCCGCGAACGTCGATTTGGCGTTCGTCGAGCCAATCGAGCGCCCGGAAAACGTCGGCGCGATTCCGGCGATTTTGCCAACCGAACCATTTGAGGTCGTTTTCGAAAACGGCGCGATTGCAGTATTTAGCGATGAAGTCGCGGTATTGGTCGGCGTCGGGCCCGGACGCGAGAATGCGCCCCGCGACGACCGCCGTCCCCCAACCGAACGCCGAGCGCGTTTGGCGAATCTCGACCGTCGCGTTCGGAATCGGTTTCCCGGCGGCGTCGACGACTTGAAGCGTCAAATCGCCCTTGCGGATTTGCTCGATGCGCTCTTGCGCGGCTTTTCGCCAAGGCGCGTCCGGTTCGGCGCCCTTGTAACGCGGTTCCGAACTGCGGAGCGCCGAAACGTCGAAGTTTTGCCCGAACGACGAGAGCTTAACGTCGGCGATTTCAACGGTTTGCGGCAAATAGCCGAGAAAGAAAACGATCGCGCTTCCCCCGGCGTCGCGCGATTCGACGCAGCGGAACGGAAGGGAGTAGTCGCGCCAAGCGAGGCCGAGTTCGAGGCGGCGGTCCAACGACTTAACGTAAGGCGGCTGCGAGACTTCGAACATCGCGCCGAGCGAGCCGAGCCCCGACTCCGTTTTCGCCGAAACGGTGCGCGCGCGGAATTCGAGGAGGAGCGTTTCCCCCTTTTGGACCGGGCGGTCGACCGGAAAACGGAGCGAAAACGCCCAAGGCGATTCCGGCTCTTCAAAAACTTCGCAACGCGCGACCGGGCCGATTCCGTCCGCTTCGTCGACGACGGAAATCGCGCCGATTCGGGTTTTACGAGCGTTGTCGGCGAACGCTTGCGCCGTCGATTCGAAGAGAAGTTCGCCGGTCGGGCGTTCGTCGGAAGTCGCCGTTTCTTGGGCGGTCGCGAGCGTCGGCGGAAGGTCGAGCGAGCCGAACGCGGCGGCGCCGAGCGTTAAACAAAGAGCGAGCGTTTGGAACGGCGTCGTCGGCGACGGCAAGCGGGGGAAAAGAGAAAAACGGCGCATCGGAAACTCCTGCGAACGTTGAGGAAAGCGACGAAACAACAAGCGCGGCGGCGAAACGCGTCGCAAGGGGTTTCGTCGCGACTTCATTTTACCAAAAAAAGTCGCGGTTTGCAAGAATCGAACGCAAAACGCGGGCAAAACGCGTTGAATCGGCGACGGCGAGCGCGTTTTTAGGGCGTTCGTCTTGACTTTTCGGCGCAAAATTTTTATAATGCGGCGCCGCTTTTCGACCGTCGACGGCGTCGGTCGGATTCGTCGGAGGGAGCGCGTTCGTTCGAAGGCGTTCGCGCTCGCCGGTTTTGATTTAACGCTTTTTTGAACGCTTATCGATTTTCTTGTCGGTTTGTCGGTAAAGCGTTGAAAACGCGACTTTTAAGAAACGCCGTCGCCGAGGAGAATTTTATGAAGATCGTTTGCGTCGCGGGCGCCCGTCCGAATTTTATGAAAATTGCGCCGTTAATGCGCGTTTTCAAAGAGCGTCCGGAGTTTGAGCCGATTCTCGTTCACACGGGCCAACATTACGACGAAAAAATGTCGGGGCTCTTTTTCCGCGAACTCGAAATTCCGCTGCCGGACGTGAATATGGGCGTCGGCGGCGGGTCGCACGCGGTCGCGACGGCGGAAACGATGAAGGCGTTCGAGCAAGTTTGCCTCGACCAAAAGCCGGACGCCGTTCTCGTCGTCGGCGACGTCAACGGGACGCTCGCTTGCGCGTTGGTTGCCGTAAAGCTCGGGATTCCAACGATTCACGTCGAGGCGGGGCTCCGCAGCGGCGACCGAACGATGCCGGAGGAAATCAACCGAATCGTCGTCGACTCGATCGCCGACTTCCTCTTCTGCACCGAGAAGAGCGGCGTCGAACATCTTGCGAACGAAGGGGTTGCGTCGGAACGCGTCTTTTTCGTTGGGAATGTGATGATCGACTCGCTCTTAAGAAACAAGGCGAAGGCCGACGCGCGACCGATTCTCGAAACGCTCGGGCTCGAACCGAAAAAATACGCGACGTTGACCCTGCATCGGCCGCGTCTTGTCGACGACCCGAAGGCGTTCGCCGACGTCTTGGGCGCGTTGGAGGAGATCGCCGCCGATATGCCGATCGTTTTCCCGATTCACCCGCGCACTCGCAACCGCTTGTCGGAGTTCGGCTTCGCTGAGCGCGTCGAAAAAATCGCGAACCTGCGTCTCGTCGAACCGCTCGGCTATCTCGAATTTTTGAAGCTGAACGCGAACGCTTTCGTCGTCCTGACCGACTCGGGCGGGCTCCAAGAGGAAACGACGGCGCTGCGCGTCCCGTGTTTGACGTTGCGCGAAAACACCGAGCGGCCAAGTACTTGCGAAATCGGAACGAACCGCTTGGTCGGGCTCGACCCGAGCGCGATTTTGGCGGCGTATCGCAAGTTAAAGTCCGGAACGGCGCGAGTTGGCGAGATTCCGCCCCTTTGGGACGGTCGAGCGGCGGAGCGAATCGCCGACGTCTTGGCGGAGAAATTCGCGTAAACGTCGACGTTAAAGAAGTTAAGGCGGCGCGACGGCGACGGCGGGCGGTTTCGACGTCGCGGCGGAAAGAAAAACGCGTTTAAATAGTTGAGAAATTTGAGGTTGCGATGAAAGTAACGGTGGTCGGGGCCGGGAACTCCGGTTGCGCGCACGCGGCGATTTTAGCGAAGCAAGGCGCCGACGTAACGCTCTTTAAGACGACGAACGGCAAGACTTCGAACGCGTCGAACGACGAAAATTTCGACCGAATCGCGGCGACCGGCGGCGTCGTGTTGAACGCGCTCGACGGTTCGTCCGAGTTCGTCCCGCTCGCTTGCGTTACTCGCGCCCCGAAAATCGCGTTCGCGGAGCCGTCCGACGTTGTTTTGGTCTTGACGCAAACGCTTTATCATCGGCAGGTTGCGGAGATCTTGGCGACGAACCTGAAACGAGCGAAATTACTTCTTGTCGCGCCCGGGTATATGGGGAGTTTCTATTTTTGGCGCGCGTTGCGAGACCGCGTCGAGATTTTCGCCGAAGGGGAGTCGACGCCTTACGACGCTCGGTCGGAGCGGGGCGAGGCGAATATTTGCTTTAAAAACGTTCGCAACGCGTTGAGTTTTGTCGACCCGGCGCGTCGCGACGAGGGGCTCGAAATCGCCGCAAGTCTTGTCGATACTTACCGTTACTATCGGCGCAACGTTGCGGAGTCGGCGCTTCACAACCCGAATTTGATCGTTCACACGGTCGGCGCGATCACGTCGGCGGCCCGCATCGAATACGCGCAAGGCGAGTTTTGGATGTACCGCGAGGCCTTTACTCCTTCGATTTGGCGACTTGCGGAGCGTCTCGACGACGAAAAGAAGGCGATTTTGACCGCGCTCGACTGCGAGCCGTCGCCGTATCTCGACGAATGCAAGTTCCGCAACGAGCCGGATTTAAGCGTCGACGCGCTCGAAACGTTCCGGCGGTACGGTCGCGAGGGAGGGCCGAAGGGGCCGACGTCGGTGAACACGCGCTACCTTTACGAGGACGTTCCGAACGGTTTGGGGTTGCTAAGTTCTTTGGGCGCGGCGCTTGGGATCGCGACGCCGATCGCCGACGCGTTGATTTCGATCGGCGGCGCTCTGTTGGGGCGCGATTTCCGAGCGGAGGCGCGAACCCTTGAAAAATTGGGCGTTACGTTGGCCGACGC
>JAFYVO010000016.1 GCA_017549085.1 Thermoguttaceae bacterium | reverse complement strand
GTCTTGACGGTCGAGCCGGGGATTTATCTGCCCGGTTGGGGGGGCGTCCGCACCGAAGACGACGTGTTGGTAACGGAAAACGGCGTCGAAATTCTTTCGCGGCGGCTCTCGACCGACGACGCGGCGCTTTTTTAAAGATTGCGCGGAATAAAATCGAGCGAACGCTCGTTTGTCGCGGCGGCGGGCGTTCGGCTCAATTAAGACGTTTATAAAACGCAAAAAAATACGGGAAAAAACGCGATTTTTCCGATTCTTAGGGTTAAGCGAGACGCATAAAAAAACGCGCCTTTTTTCTTAAAAACTCTCGAAGAACGCGCGCCGCTTGGCCGATACTTTTAATATCGGATGATAAATCTTTGCGTATTTTACCCAGCTTATCCGCTTTGAAACGAGCGGCTAACCGAGGGAAGCAAGTTTTTTATCCAACATCCCCCCTTGGTTTTAGTTTAACGCTTTAGAAATATGGTTAGCAACAATATCTCTTCGATTAAAACGGTCGAAGAATTGCAAAAGTATGTGTACGCGACGCTTTGCAGCGATCACGAACTCTTGACCGACGCTTTTCCGACGTCGGAAACCGCGATTCGCAAAAATAACGGCGACGTTTGCGGGATGATGTTCTGCGTGCACGGGCCGCGCACCGTCAATTTTACGGCGGTTTGGGAAAAACAGAAAAATCGCGTCTTTTTTTACGGGCCGCGCGGCGAACGCTACCGACAAACGACGCTCGACGATTCGCCCGTCGCGCTGGAAACATTGGAAACGCCGTCGGAAATTTGAAGAAACGGCGAAGAAAAAAGGAAATTTTTCCGTTTTTCCGCGAAGTTTTAACGGTTTCTTTTCGATGTAAGGAAAGAGCGTTGAAGCGCGAACGAGCGGCGCGACGCGTCGAACAAGGCTAAGGATTGGCCGCGAAGATTAAAGGAGTAGGTATGTTGGTGTTGTCGAGGCGAGAAGGCGAGTCGGTTTGCGTCGGCGGCGGGGTCGTCGTAACGGTCGTTCGGATTTGCGGCAATAAGGTTCGAATTGGCGTCGCGGCGGAAAACGCGTCGATTTTGCGCGCCGAGTTGCGCGAGAAGGATAAAGCGAAGAACGCCGAGTCGGCTCAAACGTTTGAGTTTGAGGCGACGTTGGACGACGGCGCGCTTTGTCTCGAACGTCCGGCCGCTTGAAGATGAAAGCGGACTTAAAAAGAAAACCTTGCGACGCGAATCGCAAGGTTTTTTTATTGGCGTCGTTCGTTTGGCGTTAAACGAACGTTAGGAAAGCGCGGTTATTATTCCGCGTCGGCGGGCGCTTCGGCTTCGGCTTCCGCTTTCAGTTGTTCTTCCATTTGACGCATTTGCTTCGAATACGTTTCGAGATTTTCGGCGAGCGTTTGAAGCGTTTGGTTTTCCGACGCTTTGCAGTAAGCGACGACCGCGTCGAACGTTTCGACGAAGAGTTCCGGTTTTTGGAGTTGTTCGCCGATTTGGTCGAGCGCGGCGCGACCCATCAGGAGCGCGGTCAACGATTCCGGACGTTTTTCGATTTCCGCTTTGAACTCTTCGACGAACTTGTCGAAGTCGGCTTGCGTCGCGCCTTTTTCGGCGAGCGCGTTGAGTTGCGCGGCGACGCGAGCGGCGTAAAGTTGCGAAACGGCGCTTTCGAACGCCGGGTCTTTCGCCGTTTCTTCGAGGAATTTTTCGAATTGCGCGAACGTTTCCGGTTCCGCGCTAATCTTTTGTTGGATCAGCGACAGTTTGACGCGGGTCAATTGCATTTTCAGTTGCGCGTCCGCTTCGGCGATTTGCGCGTCGAGGAATTTCAAAAGGCCGTCGACGTCTTTTTTGACCGTAAAGGCTTGAATTTTCAGGCCGAGCGCTTGCGTTTTCAACTCCGGTTTTTCTTCCGCGAGCGCGAGCGTTTCGTCGGCGAATTTGTCGAGCGCGGCGACGGCGGCTTCGTCTTTTTGCGCGGCGTCGATCAGGAGTTGACCTTTGACCGAAACGGCGAGGTTTTTCAGTTCGGCGTCGTTTTCTTTCTTGAGACGTTCGACGACGTCTTCGAGTTTCGCGGTCGCGTCGGCGTCGCCTTGCTTATGCGCTTCGAGGAGCGTTTGGAGACGGAGTTGGTAAACGGTTTTCTTCGTCGCGTCGGAGTATTTGCCGTCGAGGAGTTGCGCGAAGAGTTTTTCGGCGTCGGCGGCGTATTTCGCGTCGGCTTTTTCGCCTTTTTCTTTTTCAAGTTCGTTGGCGACGACGAGCGCGACAAGTTTCATTTCGAGCGCCTTTTCGACGACGGCGGAAGCGCGTTTCTTGTCGGCGACGATCTTGTCGGCGAATTCAAAAACGGACGGATCGACGACGCCGTTCGCTTGCGTCGCGGTCAGGAAGGAGCGCGCTTTGACTTCGACGGCGAAAACTTGGACGTCTTCGGCTTCGCGGGCGAGCATTTCTTCGGCGAGCGCGTTGATTTTCGCGGTCGGGTCGGCTTCGCTAGCGTCGAGAACTTGAAGTTTCAGCTGATACGCCTTGACGAGTTCGTCGGACGTTTTCGCGTTTTTCAGCGTTTCGTCGACGAGTTGATTCAGCGCGTCGGCGGCTTTCGGATCGACGTTGGCGCGGCTCGTCAGAGCGACGACTTTCAGTTGCGTCGCGCGTTCTTTTTGTTCCGCGGTTAAGTCTTTGGCGGCCAAAATTTGGTCGGCGATTTTAAGATAGGCTTCCGAAAGCGCGTCGACGATTTGGTAAAGTTCTTCTTGCGATTGCGGTTGCGGGAGTTTTTCTTGAAGGGAGTCGACGAATTCGAAAAGTTCGTCCGGCGTCGCGTTTTTCGGCGCTTCGAGAATGGATTTGTCGAACGTCGGCGCGGCGGGAGCGGCTTCTTCGCCCATAATTCCGTCGAGGGAAAGAGCGGCCGGTTGAGCGGCGGGAGCGTCTTGAGCGAAAATAGGCGCCGATTCCAAAGCGAGGGCGCCGGCGACTCCGAGAG
>JAFYVO010000161.1 GCA_017549085.1 Thermoguttaceae bacterium | reverse complement strand
TCCTGAACCAAGAGACGGCGGCGCCGATCGTCGCGACCGGTTGGAGCCGCGCCGAGAACGTCGGCGGTTCGGTTGGCGCCGATTATTCGCTTTATATCGACCTCGAATACGCCGACGGGACGATGCTTTGGGGCCAAACCGCGCCCTTCGCGGTCGGGAACGCCGACTGGTCGCAAGAGCGCATTACGATTTTTCCGGAAAAACCGATCAAATCGTTAACTTTTTACGGTCTCTTCCGCAACCGTTCCGGCAAAGCGTCGTTCCGCGACCTCGAACTGCGCGAAATGCAGCTCTCGAACGCCTTTTACCTCTTCGACGGCGTCCCGGTCGAGCGCGACGCGCCCTCCAAGCCGACTTCCGACCATTCGCTTCTCCTCCGCGACGTCGCGAAAAACGGCGACTTTTGGCCGATCGACGGTACGCTTCATCCCGTTTCCAACGTCGTCGACGAAATTCGGATTTCGCAATCGACCGAGGCGTACGCTGGGAACGTCGACCCGAACGACGCGCCTCCGATACGAACGAAAAAAATCGTTTTGGAAAATCTCGGCGCCCGCGACCGCGCGTTAACGCTCGTTTATTCGATTCGCGTTCCGAAAACATTCGAAACCGACGCGGCGTCGTTCCGTTGGCTTGACGACCCGCGGCGTTCGCGTCCGATCGTCGGCGACGGCGAGTTCATCTCGTCGCGTTCCGTTCCGGAAATCGGCGGCGGCCGTCTTTCGCACTATCCGATCGGCGGCGTCGCCTGCGAAAACCGCGCCCTCGGCCTCGGCGTCGACCCGGATTTTCCGGCGTTTTACCGGATCGCGTTCAACGCCGCGTCGCGCGAACTTTATATCGCTTTCGACGTCGCGCTGACGGCGGAAAAACCGACCGCCGAACTTCGCTTCGCGATTCTGCGCGTCGCCGACGCCCCTCAGAGCGAAGCGTTTCGCGCGCTCCTCGGCAACGCCAACGCGACGTTCTTTTGCTCGTCGGCCGTTCAGAACGAAGCGTTCCGCGCGCTCCTCGACGCTTATCGCGAAATCTATCCGGAAGCGTTCGTCGTTCGCGCGCCGAACCAAGGGAACTGGATGCCGTTCGCGCCGATCTCTAAAGTCCCGAACCAAGAGGATTTCGGTTTCCAATTCAAAGAAGGTAACGACGAGGTCGCCTTCGACGATTCCGTCGGCGTTACGACCTTCCGTTACACGGAGCCGATGACCTGGTGGCAGTCGCTCCCGGCGGAAACGCCGAAAACGATCGACGCCGCGCTCGAACAGGCGAAAAAGCAGGCCGCCGCCGGGAACCGCGACGCGCAAGCCCTTCTCACCAGCGGTTATCGCGACCGCGACGGCCAATTCTGCGCTCGTTTCCTCGACACGCCTTGGTGCGTCGGCGCCGTTTGGAGTCTCAACGACGCGCCCGGCCTTGTTAAGCTAGCGAACGAAGGCAAACTGGGCGACGCTCAAACTCCGTCGCTCGGCGGTTTCGAAACGAAGTGGAGCGAAAAAATCGCCGACGACCTTTACGGCGCCGCGCTTTCGTCGACTTCCGTTTCGCTCCCGCGAACGCCGAAAGAGTTCGCCGCCGCGCAGTCGCGCCCGGGTCTCGACGGCGAATACATCGACTCGAGCGAAGGTTACGTTACCGAGCTTCTCGACTTTGACCGTTCGCACTTCGCCGGAATGCGGACGCCCCTCGTTTTCGACGCGAAGACGAAGCGCCCGGCGATTTACCGCGGGCTCGTCGCGTTCGAATACGTCGAAAAGATCGCGTCGGACGTTCATAAGCGCGGCCGTTTGGCGATGGCGAACTCGACGCCGGGCCAATTCTTCTGGCTCGTTCCGCAGCTCGACGTCGTCGGGACGGAAACGAACTGGAACTGGAACGACCGTTGGTCGCCGATGAGCGACGCCGACCTCCTTTACCGTCGCGCGCTCTGCTACGGAAAACCGTACTGTTTCCTAATGAACACAGATTTCGACAAATTCGGCGCCGATTACGTCGAGAAGTTTATGAAGCGTTCGCTCGCGTACGGGATGTTCCCCGGCTTTTTCAGCGCCGACGCGTCGACGAAGCATTATTTCTCGAATCCGGAGCTTTACGAGCGCGACCGTCCGCTTTTCAAGAAGTATATGCCGCTCTGTAAAGCGGTCGCGGAGTCCGGTTGGGAGGCGCAAACCGGCGCGACGTCGAGCGACGAGAAGGTTTACGTCGAGCGTTTCGGCAAGTTCGGCGCTCTCGCCAACCAACCGCAACCGACGCCTTGGGCAAAATCAACGCCCGCAAAATCGCTCTATTTTACCGTTTTTAACGACTCGCAAGAAGAAAAGACGTTCGAAATTACTTTCGTCGTCAATTCTAAGGATTTCGAAACGCTCGTCGACCGCGTTTCCGGCAAGACGTTCGAGCTGAAAGACGGCAAACTGACCGCGACGCTTGGGCCGGAAGACGTAATGGTTCTCGAACCGGTCTTCGAGGAACGTTAAAGTCGCCGCAGTTTAACCAATTTCGCGACGCTTCCCGCAAGCGTCGCCGAAGTTAACCGCGAACGCCGTTTTTCGTCCTCTTTTTCGACGAGAAGCGGCGTTTTTTGCGCTTTCCGCTTTTTCTTCGGCGACGTTTTAGAAAACGCGCGGAAAATTTTTCGCGCTCCAACGTTTTCGTTGAGAGTCGGAACGCCGATTCAAGCGCAAGTCGCCGCCGTTTTTCGCCTTCTTCCTCCGCTCAAGCGAAAGTTACCTACCCGGGTTTTCCCGCGTTTCGGAAGAGCAAAACGTCAAGAAACAAAAAAACTCCGCTCTTGCGAACGGAGTTTTAAGCGCCCCAACTAGGACTCGAACCTAGGACCCAGCGGTTAACAGCCGCTTGCTCTACCAACTGAGCTATCAGGGCTTTGTCGTTTGGAAGTCTTTCGTCCCCCAACAACAAAAGAGATTATAACCGAAGAACGCGAAACCGCAAGCCCCTTTTTCAAAATTTTTCCAAATTTTTTCAACGCGCTCGAGGCGGCCGTTTCTCGTTTCGAACGCGCAAGTTTTCCCGTTCTCGTTTCGGGCCTTTTCGCTCGTTTCCCATTCCCAACGCGCCGTCGTTCGCCGTCTCTTCCCGTTCGCGCCGTTCAAAGCGCCGACAAAGCGCCGACGTTCGAGTCAAGCGGCTAACTCGCCGAGTTTGACGGTCGCCCCCGCTCCGCGCAAACCGCCGCCGTCAAGTTGGCGAGCCGTTTCAAGCAATCAAGCGAACGTCCGCAACCGAACGCCGCGTCAAGAAACAAAAAAACTCCGCTCTTACGAACGGAGTTTTTAAGCGCCCCAACTAGGACTCGAACCTAGGACCCAGCGGTTAACAGCCGCTTGCTCTACCAACTGAGCTATCAGGGCTTGCCGTTAGAGGGTCAACTTTCGTTTCCCCTCAACGCTTCATAATATACCACAGAACCCCAAAAGCGCAAGGGCCTTTTTTAAAATTTTCTCAATTTTCTTTATCGCCGTTGGGTTTTCGCCGATTTTTCGCCTCCAACGCCGTTATTTAGCGTCCTACAACGCCGCGATACGGCGCCGGCGCCGACGTTACTTTTTATCAAAATTGCGCCCGTACGTCTTCCAACGGTTGTGCAACCACCAATATTGAGCCGGTTGGCGGCGAATTTCCCCCTCCAACGCCGACGCGTGCCACTGCGTCATCTGCTGAATCGTTCGCACTCCCTCCGGCAAATTGCGCGGGTCGACGCAATCGATATGTTTTAACGTAAAGTGCATCGGCTTGTCGTCGCGACGCGTCGCGGCGCAAACCAAGATCGGCGCGTCGTACTGAACGCTAAGCAACGCCGGCGCCTTAAACGCCGAGGCCGGCCGCCCGAAAAAGTCGATCCAAGCGCCCTTGCGTCCCGCCGATTGGTCGGCCAAAAACGCCATCGTTCCTTTATTGCGTAGAACGTCGAGAATTTCCTCGTAATCTTTTTTATCGATGATAAACTGCCCCGTTTGCCCGCGAAACTCGCCGATAAAATCGTTCAAATACGGATTATCGAGCCGCCGCGCGACGGAAAAAGTCGGATACCCCAAAAGCCCCAAAATATACCCGCCCATTTCGAAATTCCCGAAATGTCCGGTAATCAGGATCAGCGGACGGTCGTCGAGGAGCGCGTTCAGCATCCAGTACGGGTTTTCCAATTTTACCGTTTTCCACCAGTTTAACTCGTGCAACGCCCGCGGCGCGTGCGCGACCTCCGCCGCCATCAAGAAAAGATGCGCCCACATCCGCCGAATTTCTTCGCGACGCTCCTTTTTCGTCGATTCCGGAAACGCTTTCGCTAAATTCGCTTCAAGAAGTCGACCGCGCGCTTTCAACACGTCGGTAAAGATAAACGCCAAAAGCTCGGCGCCGCGACGGCAAACGTCGAGCGAAAGACATTGAGCGACGCAAATCGCGACGCGAACGAGCAAATAAACCGCGTAATCGGCAAAATTCCGCAAAAATTTCTTCATCGCAAGGCAAAATAGGAAAGGCGCGCAAAAAATCCGGTCGCAACAAACGATCGTTCCCCCTATTTTACCAAAATTCCGCCCGCCGCGTCAAGCGCAATCGTTCCGCCGCGCCTTTGGCAAAGTTTTGCCGACGAACGCCAATTCGCCTTTTTTTTGCGACGCGCGGCGTCCCCCCCGCTTGCCCC
>JAFYVO010000160.1 GCA_017549085.1 Thermoguttaceae bacterium | reverse complement strand
GATCTTTGCTTTTGCACCATTATAACTAAGATTTATTATCAGATCTTTCTCTGTTACAATGAAAGGGAAAAACGTCTCAATAGTCCAATATTTCAGTTTATCAATGTCTGAATACTTACTAAAGAATGTTTTAACCCAATCCTCGGCGAGTTCCGGCGCGCGGTAAAATTTCTCTTTGCGAAGGAGATAAATCGACGTCTTGTCGTCGAGAAGTTGGCGGGCGTCTTTGTCGCTCGTCGCCAAAATCGTCTCGCCGCCGAGTTCGGAAACGGTTCGCGCGACCGTCGCCAAGACGTCGTCCGCTTCGAACCCGACGACGCCGAGCGCCGGAACGCCGACCGCCTTCAAAAACTCGCGGGTGAAGTCGAACTGCAAGAGCAAGTCGTCCGGCGTCGCGCTGCGATTCGCTTTGTATTCGGGGTAAAGCTCGCTGCGGAACGTCTTAGCGCGCATATCGTAAGCGCAAAGGAGATAATCCGGGGAAAGTTTGCGCATTAAGCCGAGAACGTCGCGGACGAACCCGAACGCGGCGCCGGTCGGCTCGCCTTGGGCGTTCGTCATCTCCATCCCGGGCGCGTGAAAGACTTGATAAATAAGACCGTAAGCGTCGACGACGCAAACCGTTTTTCCTGCGAGCGAAATCATCGAGCGGTTCCTAAACGCCGCCGATAAAACGGCAAAACGCTCCGGACGGCGCGCGTTGTCGACGTCGATCGTTGGAGGCAAACGTTCGAAAACGCCCGTCGAGCGGAACGCGGCGAAAGTCGGCGCGTTCGAGATAAAAAGGGGAAAGTTAGGGGAAGAGGAGGAACGGGAAAATAACGAAACGTCGAAATAGCGACGCTAAAACAACGAAACGCAAGAAACAACAAAACCGCGCGTCGGAAACGCCGCGACGTTCCGAGCGCGATAAAAAGGCGCAAAATAACCGTTCGCCGACGTTTGACGTTTTGTCGGCGGTTCGGTTTTCGGCGTTTAAGCGACAATTCGCCGCGAAGGTCGATTAATAATCGTCGTCTTCGTCGTCGTAATCTTGGCCGTCGTAATCGTCGTCTTCGTCTTCGTCGACTTCTTGCCAGTAATCGTCGTCATCGTAATCGTCGTCGTCGTCGATCCAGCCGTCATCGTCGTCGTCTTCGTCGAGCCATTCGTCGTCTTCGTCGTCCCACTCTTCGTCGTCTTCGTCGTCGTCCCAGTCTTCGTCTTCGTCGTCTTCGTCCCACTCTTCGTCGTCTTCGTAGTCGTCATCGTCGTCGCGCGACGCGGCCAATCCGACGGGATTCGGCGACAAAACGGCGCCAAGGGCTCCGTTATTCGAAAAATCAAACGAGCTTTCGTTTTCCCAAGCGCTATTCAAATCAAATTTCACGATTCGACTCCTTAAAGTCAAAGACAGGAAAATGGGGCCGACGCCTCGAGCGGTCGTCGCGCCGGGCGCTTGCGGTTCGAAAACCGCCGCGGCGACCGCGACGAAGAGGGCCGGTTAGGATAGGGGCGACAAAACGAACGTCTTCGAGCGGAAGCCGCGCGGTTGAGCGTCGTTTAGTCGACAACGCGAATTATACTCCTTCGTCTCCAAAAAAGAAATAGTAAAAAACTTCTTTTTTGTCAAATAAATTAAAATTTGGCGGGCGGCGGCTTCGCAAGGCGGTTAAAAACGCGTTGAGTCGCCGTTTTTTCTTATTTTAAACGCCGTTTTGTTCTTTGGGAAAATTTTTTCGTTTTTTGAAATTTTAACGTTTTTACGTCGCGCGTTGCCGCTTTTTTGCAAAAATCGCGTCGACGGCGAGTCGACCGGAGCGGCGGAGCGCGTTACCCGGCGGCGGTTCCGCGGGCGATTTTCGGCGTTTGCGCGACCGGCGTTTTTTCCTTGATCAAAATTTCGCCGTCTTCGCCGACGTCGTCGAAGCGAACCGAAAGGATTTTCGAGACGCCGGAGTCCTCCATCGTAACGCCGTAAATCGATTTCGCCGACGACATCGTTTTTTTCGAGTGCGTAACGAGCAAAAACTGCGTCGTCGGGATAAAATCGCGCAAGGCGTTCGCGAAACGGTTGACGTTCCCTTCGTCGAGCGCGGCGTCGACTTCGTCGAGAACGCAAATCGGGCTCGTTCGGTATTGGAAAATCGCCAACAGGAGCGCGACGCAGGTCAGCGACTTTTCGCCGCCGCTCATCAGCGTCAAGCTCTTCAACTCTTTACCCGGCGGTCGCGCGACAATGTCGACGCCGCTTTCGAGCGGGTTCGACGGGTCTTCGAGCGTTAAGTCGGCGCGCCCGCCCCCGAAAAGTTTTTGGAAAATGTTGCAAAAATAAATTTTAACCGCTTCAAAGGTTTCTTCGAAGAGGCGGCGGCAGTCGCCGTTGACGCGCTCGATGATCTTTTGGATCGACTTGCGCGCCGCGACGAGGTCGTTGTATTGGTTGAAGAGCGTCGCGTACCGGGTTTTAAGCGTTTCGAGCGTTTCGATCGCTTCGAGGTTGACCGGGCCGAGGTCGCGGAGCTTTTTGCGCAACTCTTCGATTTCCTTTTGACGTCGGCGGGCGCTCGACGCGTCGCGGGGAACGACGATTTCGCGGTCGTCGTCGACGCCGTTATTTTGCGCGTCGCCGGAGGCGTCGGTCGCGTTTGCGGAATTTTTACCGTCGTTTTTCGAACTTCGTCGTTCGTTTTCCTCTTCGACGCGGAATTTCGCGTCGGCGAGGTCGAGCCCGTAATCTTCGCGAATCCGTTCTTCGAGCGTTTTGATCTCTTGCGCGAGGCGTTCGGCGGCGATTTCCTTCGAGCGGATCTCTTCGCGGCGTTTTTCGAGCGCGTCGCGGTTCGTTTTGAGGACGGCGGTCGCTTCGTCGCGAATCTTTTCGAGCCGTCGACGTTCGGCGCTCGCCCTTTTTTGCGCGGCGGCGAGCGTTTCTTTCGCCGAATACAACCCGGCGAGGGTCGCGGTTCCGTTCAAAATCGTCAACTCGGCGGCGCGAATCCGTTCGCGGAGCGATTCGACGCGACGTTCGGTTTCGGCGGTTCGTCGCCCGCGTTCGAGTCGGGCGTCGTCGAGCCGTTTGAGGAGGTCGTTCAAAAAGCCGACGCGTTCCTCCGTCTTGGCGAGTTCGATTTTGAGGTTCGTCGTCCGCTTCATCTTCTCTTGACGCTCGGCGGAAAGCGCGTCGCTCGACTCTTGAATCGCGGCGAGGCGGGCGTCGAGTTCGGCGACCCCGGCGTCGAACGCGGTTTTCGCTTCCGTCTTGACGGCGAGTTCGGCGAGCGTTTTGTCGAGCTCTTGCGCGAGTTCCGCCGTTTCCTTTTCGAGTTGCGCGAACCGTCCGCGAATTTGAGCGTCGCGTTCGGCGGTCGCCGTTTGGCGGAGTCGGATCGCGTCGAGCGCTTGCGTCGTTTCGCGTTGAACGACCGCTTCCGCTTCGAACTCGGCGTCGGCGGTCGCAAGGGCGGTTTTCAGCTCCGCGACGGTCTCTTGGAGGCGTTCGAACTCCGCTTCGAGCTTTTGCATATCGGTCGAGAGCGCGGCCAGTTCGCTGCGTCGCGAAATCAGCCCGGCGCTCCCTTGCGCGGAACCGACGACGAGCGTCCCGTCGGCGGTCAAGAGGGAACCGTCGGCGGCGAGGAAGTTCGTCGGCTCGCCCCCTTCGCGGTAAAGCTGTTTCGCGACCGAAATCGATTCGACGATCCAAGAGCGGTAAAGGAGGCGTTGGACGAGCGCGGCGAAACGGGGCTCCGTCTCGACGAATTGGTCGGCGCGACCGAGGACGCCCGGTTTGCCGTCGAATTGCGGATTCAACGGGATCGCTTTGCTCGGATTCGGGTCGAGCCAAATGAACCCGACGCGACCGGCGAAGCGCGAGCCGTTCCGTTCGATGAAGCGGAAAAGTTCCGGATCCGGGGGAACGACGACGTATTGGGCCGTCGGGCCGAGCGCCAACTCGACGAGCGGCGCCGCTTCGACGTTGACGCGAATCAAGTCGGCGACGAGCCCGAACGCGTTGCGGAACGGCGATTCCGGATTGTCGATCGAACGCAAAACTTCCTTAACGCCGGGACTTAACCCTTCGTACTTGCGGAGCAAATCTTGCAGGAGCGTCGAGCGTTCGACGAACGCGGTTCGTTTGCGTTCGAGTTCGGAAAATTCGACTTGTCGGGCGCCGAGTTCGCGACGGAGTTCTTCGCGTCGTTTTTTCAGCTCGCCGAGACGTTGGAACGACGTTTCGCGGCGGCGTTCGAGTTCGTCGACGTTCCCTTTAAGTTCGCCGAATTGCGCCGAAAGCTCCGCTATTTGCCGCTCGACTTCCTCTTTTTGCCGAATTTTTTGCGTTTTCGATTGTTCGAGCGTTCGGCGGCGGGTTTCGAGCGCGGCCAACTCCCCGGCGAATCGGCTCGTTTCGGCGTTTTTCTCTTGGCGTTTCGTTCGAAACGTTTCGCGTTCGGCGGCGAGCGTTTCGGCTTGCGTCGCCAATTGTTCGAGCGCGGTCGTTTCGGCGGCGAACTCTTTCGCGATCTGCTCGACGGCGGTTCGGGCGTCGGCGAGTTCCGTTTCCGTTTGACGCGACGACGCGTCGGCTTCCGAGCCTTGAACGCCGAGCTCGACCGCTTGAGCGCGACTGCGGCGGACGTCCGCCGTCCAATCGTCGACTTGCGCCGACTGGAAATCGACGGTCGACGTTTCGGCGGCGATGCGTTCGCGAACGCCGGCAAGCTCCGCTTCGACGCGGCGCAATTCCGCTTCGACGGCGGTCAGTTGAGAAGCGGCGTCCCGTTGCGCGGTCTCGGCGTCGGCGATGTTGCGTTCGGCGGTCGCTTGAAATTCGGCGAAATCGGTCGTTTCGACGGTCGTTTGAGCGCGTTCGGCCGTTTTGAGCCGCCAATCGAAGAGGGCGACCTCGACGCGGAGTTTTTGCAGCCGCGCGGCGTAAAGTCGGTAATTTTCCGCTTTGCCGGCTTGCGCTTTCGTTTTGCGGAGCTGACTTTCGACTTCGCCGACCAAGTCGGAGAGGCGGAGCAAGTTTTGCTCGACGCGTTCGAGTCGACGGGCGACCTCCTGTTTTTTCGCGTTGAATCGGGAAACGCCCGCGGCCTCCTCCAAGACGGCCCGACGTTGCGCGCTCGAACTTTGCAGGAGCGCTTCGACGCGCCCTTGTTCGATGACGGCGTATCCCTGCGACCCGAGCCCGACGCCGGCGACGATCTCGCGGAAGTCCTTTAAACGGCTCGCGTTGCCGTTGATCAAATACTCCGATTCGCCGCTGCGGTAGACGCGCCGCGTCAGGTGGATTTCGTCCGCGTCGATGGCGAGGAAGCGCTTGCGGTTGTCGAAAGAGAGCGTTACTTCCGCCGCCGAGAGGGGGGCGCGCGACGCGGAGCCGTTGAAGACGACGTCCGACATTTCGTCGCCGCGAAGCCGTTTCGCGCTTTGTTCGCCGAGCGCCCATTTGATCGCGTCGACGACGTTCGACTTCCCGGAGCCGTTCGGGCCGACGAGGGCGCAGATACCCTCGTCCAGCTCGATTCGCGTCCGATCCGCGAAACTCTTGAAGCCGTATAACTCGATCGATTTTAACATCTTAGCGCGATAAAAACGGCGGCGAACCGCTTAAAACGGGGAAAAACGGGAAATCTTGGGAAACCGACAAACGTCCGGAAAGACTCCGAGACGGGCGATTTTACCCAATTTCTCCGTTTCCCGCAAGAGCGATTTTTCGCGCTCGCGCCGCCGTTTTTAAAAGGGGACGCGCTCCCAAAACGGCGGAGCGTTCGAGCGTCGCCGTTTTTAAAGAGCCGAGAAATCGTTATCGCGCGGTTTCGGTCGGCGCTTTCACCTTGGTCGACCCGCCGCCGCGAAGGGAGAGGTCGAGCGGTTTGTTCGTCTTCCAGTTCCCGCCGGTGAAGTCCGGGAAGTCGATCGGTTGCGAACGCCGCGTCGCCGACCAAAGACTCAACGGAATGACCGCGCTCCAAGTCGCGCCGTCGTAAACAGTTAAGTCGAGCGGCAAACCGTTGCGCAGCGAGTCGATGAGACGATATTCGCAAATGAAGTCCATTCCGCCGTGTCCGCCGAACTTAACGGCGTTTTCGCGCAGATACTTAATGAGTTCCGGCGTATATTGTTCTTGGAGCGCGGCCGTTTCCTCTTCCGTCGCGAGCGTTTCGCCGTTCAGGTAAATGCGCGCCGGTTCCGGATATTTTTGGACGAACCCTTTCAAGCCGCTCAAGACGTAAGAGCGCGAATACGGTTGCGGCGACATACGGTCGTATTTGAGCAAAATCGCTTTGCCCTGGGCGGTGCGAATCGTCGCGAGGTTCATATTTCCGCTGAAGTCTTTTCCGGCGAACTGTTTGTGATAATCGCGGCCTTCTTTGAGGATTTCGGCGAACTCGCGCGCTCGGACGAAGTCGTCCGTTTCGGTCGACGTGAGATAATCCGGACGGTCGCCCGCGCCGACGTTCATCGCGACGCAAACCGGGCCGAAGCCGTGCGTCGGATAGCGGTTTCCTTTGACGGTGCAAGCGACGGCGTGGCGGTACATTCCGGCTTTTTTACTGAGCGGCGGCTCCGGTTCCGCGAAGACTTGCGCCGTCGTGAAGTGGTGAATGTAAGCGCCTTCGCCGAAGACGATTTCGCCGAAAACGCCTTGGCGCGCCATATTGCCGGTCGTCGCTTCGAAGAAGTCGTAACAGCAGTTTTCGAGCATCGCGCAGTGTTTGCGGGTGCGTTCCGACGTTTCGACGAGCCGCCAACATTCTTCGAGCGTGTAGCAAAGCGGCACTTCGCAGGCGACGTGTTTCCCGGCTTCCATCGCGGCGCAAGCCATCTCGGCGTGCCAATATTGCGGCGTCGTGATGAAAATGAGGTCGAGATCGTCCCGGGCGACGAGGTCTTTCCAAGTTTCCTCCGACTTGAAATACTCCGCGGGCGCCGGGTACTTAATCGACTTGAAAAAGTCGCGGGCCTGTTGAATCGGATACTCGTAACAGTCGGCGATAGCGCGGATTTCGACGTCTTCGAACATCGCGGTGCGTTTGAGGGAGGCGAGCCCGCGCGGCCCGAGCCCGATGTAACCGACGCGAAGTTTCGGAATCGCCGGGGCGGCGTACCCGCTCATATTGAAGGCTGAGCGTCGACCTTTGCGGATTAACGTCGTCTCTTCGACTTCGTCGCGGAGCTTGCTTTCGTCGCCGTACGCTAAGGCGACTTGCGCGGCGATCGGGAGGGCGGCGACCTGTTTGAAGAAATCGCGTCGAGAGTTTTTCATCGTTTGGCTTCCTTTGGGAGTGAAAATAAGCAAGAACGGTAAAATAGCGAGAGCCGACGGAGGAAATCTCGCGCCCTCCGCCGCGTCGCTTTCGAGTATACGCGACGCGCCGCCGAATTGCAAGCGTTTCGCGGAAATTTTTGCGGAAACCGGCGTTAAAAACGAAAGCGCTCGACGAACAGGACTCGGCGAACGGTCGCGTTGGGCGATTGGAGGGTCGACGGGAACGCGACGGGCTCTGTTGGTCGTCGCGGCGAAATTTTTAGTTTTTTTAAACTTTTTCCCGTTCAGCCGGGACGCCTGGCGTCCTATCTCCCTTGACGCCGTTTGGAAACAAAGGAGAATGCTAACGACGAACGTTAAAACGCCGGGAAAACGGCGTGAATCCCGACTAAAATTGGAGTGATTAAAATGCGTTATTTCGACGTTTGGGGACGCCGTTGTATAATCGGCGTCGTATTTTTTGCGGCGACGGCGGCGCTTTGCGTCGACGCCGAAGGGCAACAGCGAGCGCGACGTTCGGGAAACCGATCGACGGCGAATAGTAACAATAACGCGTCGACGCAAAAGTCGGGAAAAGCTCCCGTCGTTTCCGACGGAATGGTAACAAAGCCTAAATCGTCCGTTACGTCGAGCGCGGAAAAAGAAACGGCGACCGAAGAAAACGCGCCGAAGCCGACCGCGTCGACGGCGACGCCCGAGCCTGAGAGCGGCGAGGGAACGACGACGTTCAAGAAAGAAACGCGCGCGGCGGTCGAAAGCTCCGACGGCGAGGAAACGCTTCAAACGCTTCAAACGAACGACGACGAAAACGACGCGCAATATTCGAGCGCGCCGCTCGACCGAACCGCGATAAAACTGCCGTCGGGATATCGCGGGCATAACGTCGAAAGAGTCGCGCAAGCGGTCGCGAGAATTTTTAACGAAGGAAACGTCGAAAAAGACGAATATGAAAAAACGGCTGATTATCAAAAAAGAATTTCTAAGTTTAAAGAGGAGTTGCCGCTCCAACCGCTTTACGGCGATTTAACGTTTGACTCGTACTTGGCGTTGGCGCTTTTGCCCTCCGAAGACGACTTGCTCGGCGCGCAAGCTAAATACGACGCGGACGCGGAAAGATTTCGAATTATTTTTAACGGCGGCGTTGATTATTGGATTAAAAAGTTTGACGATTCGCTATTGTACGGTATTAAGTTTAACGAGGTGAAAACATCTTCGGAAACGTATATTGGCGAAAACCTGTACGGCGTTAAAAAAGAAATCCGGGAAAGTAATTACGTTTCGCGCGGCGTCGTCTTTACCGACTCCCTTAATTTAGCGCTCGACGATCGCGAAAGTTTGTTATTACGCGGAATTTTGCCGAGCGACGCGAAAGAAATCGGGGATTCGTTGGGCGTTCTTTGCGTTTTTAAGTTGCTTTGCGTTAACGAAATAAGCGACGGCGTCGCGACTCCCAGTTGCGCCGTTTACGGTTTTTGGCAACACGAAGCGACGATGAGTTCGCCGTATGAATTTTCCGAATTGCAGATAGCGGTTCGCGTAACGATTCCTGAATTTTGGGTTTACAACGTAGAGACCGGCCAAGTTTTTGCAAAGTATTCCCTGCAAGATATGAAAACCGGCAAGGCGAAGAAAATCGGCGATTTCGAACTCGGTAAAGCGTCGCAAGACGCCGAAAAGGCAAACGCGGAGAAGTCGGACGAAACCGCCGAAGAAAAAGCGGAGCGCGAAGCGAAGCAATCGGCGGCGGAGATCGCGAAGGAACGGCGGCGTTCGGCGGCGTTTTGGCAAGACGGAAACAAACGGCTCGACAATCGTTTGGCGGCGGTGAAACGGTTGACTCCGAGTCGCGACGTCGACGCGCCGGTGCAAATCGCCGTGCCGGGGGACTGCGCGACCCTTCAAGAAGCGTTGGCGGAAGCGGCGAAAAAAGCGTCGAAAGACGTTATTCCGCGCGTCGTTCTCGACGCCGGGGAATACGACGCGTCCGGGTTGGCGCTGAAAACGTTCGTCGACGTGCAAAGCGCGACCGGGAAACCGGAGGACGTCGTGTTGACGGTCGACGCGGCGTCGCCGATTACCGTCGACGGGGAAACGGTCGCTTCGTTCGACGGCGTAACGTTGCGGCAGGTCGGCGGCGGGGCGAAAAGCGGCGCTTGCGTCGAGGTCAAACGGGGAATCGCGTTCTTTTTCAACTGCGTTCTCGACGGGAAAAAGGGCGCGTCGTCCGCGACCGGCGTTAAAGCGGTCGGGCTCAAGAGCGCCGCCGTTCTTCGCAAGTGCCGAGCGACCGACTTTGCGCTCTCCGCGCTGCACGTCGAAGACGGCGCGTTCGGTTGGGCGGTCGAAACCGTTTTCGGGCCGAAAAACCGGTTCGGCGCCAGTTCGAAAGGCGCGCGCCTCGAAGTCGAAAAGTGCGAGTTCCGCGGGAACGAAACCGGCGTTTACTTCGGGAAATTGGCGACCGGCGGCGCGTCCGGGAACGTTTACGCCGACAACAAACGCGACGCGCAAATCGTCGACGGTTGCAAAGTCGAGGTCGACGCGCCGAACGTCGAGAAAAAATAACGCCGTCGGAAACCGATGTTAAACGTTAAAAAAGCGGCGCCGTCGAGTTGAACGCTTGACGGCGCCGCTTTCGCGTTTGTTAAGGGATAAAGGGGAAAATTTGCGTCGGCGTTCGCGGTTTATCGGCGTTGAGCCGTTTATGGTTGCGGTTTGCCGATGTTTGCCGTTTTCGTTCGCGGTTTACCGGCGGTAAAAACGGTTCGCGACGGCGGTTTCGGCAAGGAAAAGCAACGCCAACGCGACGACCAAAAGCGCGTAAGGTTCCGGCGTTTCGTCGGAGCGAATCGCTTCCAACGCGGTCGACGCGGCGGTCAGGTCGAGCGTTTTATACGGGATTCCGTCCCAAAGCGCGGCCCATTCGTCCGGCGTCGGACGCGTCAGGTCGAATTCGGCGTCCGGAATCGAAACCGCGAACGCTTTGTCGAGCGTTTCGCCGTCCGCGTTCGGGGCGGTGCGGAGACGGTAAAGCCCGGCCCGCGACGTTCCGGGAAAGCGGATTTGCCGCCGCTCGACGTCGGTCGGAATCGCGAGTTCTTCCCCTTGCGGCGTCGTCAGCGTCGCGACCGCCGGGAACGTCGCCAGCGGAGAGCGGAGCGTCGCCGTTTCGCCGACCGAATAATTCAAAATCGACGCGTCGCCGGACGCCAAGCGACGAGCGAGACCGTCCGCCAAGAGGACGAAAACCCAAGGCGCGTCGCCGGTCGTTAAGTCGTTCCAAGCGTCGTTTTGCGTTCCGTCCGACAGCGGCGTCGCCAACGTCGCGACCGTTCCGCGCCCGAGTCGGTTTTCGACGAGCGCGGGCGGCGCCGCTTCGCTCTTTTCGCCGTTTTCTTTATTTTCATCATTTTGCGCTTCTTCGCCGGTTTCGTCGATCTTTTCGAACCGCGCGACGACGGTTGCGGACGGCGTTAAGTCGGTCAAGCGCCAAAATCGCCCGACCGGGAGCGCGTCCCAAGGAACGCCGGAGCGCTCGAACGGACGGAACGGCGCGAGGAGCGGCGCTTCGTAATTGGACGGTTTCAGCGAGCGGTTCCAGTCGGCGACTCGCGCTTGGTCGACCGGGCGAGCGCCGAGAAGCCGAACGACGGCTTCCGTTTGGAACGCCGAAATCGGAGACGCGTTGCGACCGAGAAAAACGCCGAGACCGCCGCCGTTTTCGACGAACGCGGTCAAACGGCGAACCGTCGCTTCGTCGAACGCGGACGCGGGCGGGTCGAGGAGCAAAACGGCCCGATAACGCGCCAACGCTTCCGGCGTCGCGGCGGCGAGGGAGGCCGGCGCTTGCGTTTCCTCGTCGGCGTTTTGACCGGCGTTTTGCGGAGCG
>JAFYVO010000159.1 GCA_017549085.1 Thermoguttaceae bacterium | reverse complement strand
GAAGCGCTTCGCCGCAAGGCGATTCCGCGACCATTCGACGCGGCGTCGTTTCCGTCGTAAGTATCAGCGGCAAACGGGTTTCGTACCGCCGCTTAATGAGGGCTTGCGCGACGTGTTCCTCGAACGAGTTCGCTTTCGGAACGACGTCGAGGAAGTCGTCGACGAGGAGTAGCGGCGCGTTCGTCGCTTTCCGAAAACTTTTTTCGAATTCGACGGCGTCGTAACGGAGCGCGGCCAGACGACGAACGAAGTCGCCGTATAACAACGTTTGCGCTCGAACCGGTCGTTCGCGAGTCGTCAACGTGTCGACGATTCCGAACGCTTGCGTCGACTTGCCGCTTCCGGTCTTGCCGAAAAACGCGATCCAGTTGCGCCGCGAACGCGCGATTTTGTCGAAGTTGGCGACGTATTCGCGGGCCGGCGGTTCGAGTTCGCGCCGCTCGAAATAGGGCAAGCCCGCTTCCGCGCGGTAACGTTTGCGACGTTCTTCGACGACGCAAGCGCAACGTTTGGCGACGCCGTTTTCGATGAAATAACCGTCGCCGTCGCAGTACTTACAAACGGTTGATTCTTCGGACGCGTCGTCGGTCGCCTCCGTTGGCTGCGCGGCGTCATTCGCGTTTTGAAAATCGCGAAAAGTCGTACTTAGCCCCAAAGGCGACGTCGCGTCGTTGCGCGGCGCGATTCGGGGCGGCCCGAGCGTCGAGTTCATTTTCTTTCTCCTCCTTCGCGATCAACCGTTGAATATTTTCCGGTTTCAACGCGTCTCTTAAAAGCCAAGGGAACTTGTCTAAACGCGCCGTTTCAAAGGCTTTGCGGAACGTTTGTAGGTCGCCGTATTCCTCCCAAGCGCGCTTCGCTCGTTCGTGCGACACGGCGTCTAATTGTAAACCGCGATACCGCTGCTTCGTCGTTCCGAAATACTCGTTCCAAAGCGCGATCAGTTCGTCGGCGGGATAGGGCGGGGACTCGAACGACGCGACGTCGTCCGTTTCTTCCGCGTTCGATTCGAAGACGTCGGGCGCGATTTCCGGCGCCGCGTCCTTTTGTTTTGCGTTTTCGCAACCGTCGGCATTTTCCGGTTTGCGTTCGTTTGTTTCTTTCGTCGTTTCCGTCGGCGATTCGAACGTTTCGTCTTGTCGTTCGGCGTTTGGCGACTCGGCGTCAAGCGTCGGCGCTTCCTCCGCTTTTTGCGTTTCTTCGCGTTTGCGTTTGCGCGCTTCGGCGCTCGCTCGACCCGCTTCGCGTCGCGCTTCCGAAATCTCTAATCGACGGCTAATCCTTTTCTCGCAACGTTTATTGAGCGCCGTCGAGAAGAAACGCGTCCCGTCTTCGCTGAACTCGAAGAGCCCGAAATCGCGAACGACGCTCTCGACGAGCGCCGCGCGTTCGCGCATAACCCAAGCGAGCGCGGCGAAATCCGTTTCGAGTTCGAGCGTTTCGGCGCAGTGAAGCCGTTCGATCAGCCGCCAGTACACGCCGTAACCTCGCGAACCGTGTTTGCGCAAAAGCGCGACGCATTTCGGGTCTTCGTCGGCTCGATTGTCGTGCGGGAAAAACATTGTCGCGCCCTTTGTAAAACGTTGCGAAGGAATTGGTTAAGTTGCGTCTAAGCGGCGCGTCGACCGAAACCGGCGCTTGCCGCGTTCTCTTTGACGAGGTTTCGGAACTCGCTCAAAATTTGTGAAACACGCGACTCGCTAAGCCCGAGCCCGACGCCGACGCTTTTCATCGTTTCGCCGTCGACGTAGTAGCCTAAATAGCATAAACGAACGGTTTGCGTCGTTTCTTTGAGCGCTTTTTCGACGGCGGGAGCGAACCGCGCCGCGATCGATTCGCGCCGAACGGCGTCGCGCCAAATGCGAACCGACGTCGCGTCGAGAACGGACGCGTTTTCGCCTTCGCCAAAAAGCTCTTCGTCGACGTTCGAGACGTGTACGAAGCGCGGCGAGGGATTTTTGCGTCGCCAACACGTCGCGGCTCGGAACCGGTCGAGCATCCGGAAATAGACGCGTTTCGTTAGGTAACCTCTTATTTGGCCGTCGGTTCGGGCGCGGTCGAACTCTTGTTCGAGAAGCGTTAAGCAAGCGTCTTGAAACAGGTCGTCGTAATCGACGTTCGCGCCTTTCGCGGCGAAACGGCGGGCGACCGTTTTCGCGACGTCGGCGTAACGTTCAAATTCTTGTTGCGTCATCTTGCGTGATTGTTGGGGTTGCGTGGGTTGCGTCGTACTCGGCGACCTCTCGGCGTCGTTCTTTGACGGCTTTCAGGAAGTGATCTTCAAACCTTTGGATTCGCGCGCAGATTTGGCGATACAGCGTTTCGTAAAGCTCTTCGCGCTCTTCTTCGCGCCCGCGTTCCTCTTGGCAAATGTGTAAGCCAAGCTCGCATTGTTGCCGGACGCCGTTAAAAAACGAGCGATAATGCGCGTCTTGCAGGTGAAACAAACGGGGGCGACGAGGCTTTTTAGGCGTTTGGGGGGCTTGCGGCGCGTTCACAATAGACCTCAAATTCCGACCGCCCGACGGTGGATTCAACGGAAAGGGGCGTAAAAAAGCCCGCGACGACGTCGCGAACTCGCAAGAACGCGGCGTCGCCTCGGGCGGTCGAAATTTTTGGACGGACTCCGTCGCTCTTGACGGAATATGTTATACAGCAAAACTGGAATATGGTTAAGTGACTAATTCCAGAAAAACTAGAAAAGTTTTCTTCTACTCTTTGGGCAATAAATTGCGAACCGAGACTTTGAGAGCTTCGGCGATTGCCGGCAACTTGTCGACGGTCGGCGCGTTGGCCGCCGTTTCCCAGTTCGAAACGGCGGTTACGCGAACGCCGATCTTGGCGGCAAGTTCTGCCTGCGTTAGTTTGGCTTTCTCGCGCAACTCTCGCAGTCGCGCGGCAAAGCGACCGGTAAAGGTCGTCATATCGAGTTCTTTCCGTGCGGGCGTCATAACGGTTCAGAGTCTCCTTTCCGTTGTTAAGGTTGAATCCATATGCCATTTTAGCGCCCTTTGAAAAAATTGGTAGCGGTTT
>JAFYVO010000158.1 GCA_017549085.1 Thermoguttaceae bacterium | reverse complement strand
CTTTCGAAACGTCGATTTAACCGGCGCCGATTTTACCGACGCCGTCTTATACGACTGTAAATTTCACGAACGAACGATTATCACCCTCGAACAATTACAATCGACTTGGAACTGGAAAAACGGGCGCGTAAGTCTAATCTTTATAGAAGGCGTCTACTGTCTCGCACCCGACGTTAAAAAGGCGGTCGACGCGCAAATCGCCAAGGAAGCCGCGCAAGCGCCGGAAGCGGAAGCGTCGCCCGAACCCGCGACGGAAACGAAGTAACGTCGACCGCGCTTTGCGACGTTTGTTCGCCGACTCGCTTTACTCGCCTTATTTAGGAGTTTATACGATGATCCGTCAACGCTTTTTCCTCGCCGCCGTCGCGACGTGCGCTTTTATCGCAAGTTACGCCGTTCCTTGCGTTTGCGCTTCGACGTTCGCGCTCGAAAACGACGCGACGTCGACGGTTCCCGCATCCTCGTCCGCCGACGTTTCAGAAGTCGATTTTTATCTTTATTTTCAACCGACCGAACGTAACGCGTTTTATTCCCGCTGGAAAGAAGCGGTCGAGAAAATTCGCGCTAAAGTCGGGAACGACAAGATTAACGCCGTCGCGGCGTCGATTCGCGCCGACGCTTCGACGCTCGCCTTGCGTCGCGAACTTGAAGGCGCGTTTATTGAAGACGTTCTCGTTTCCTCCGCGTCTTCGCTCGGATACGACGATATGTCGTTCGGCGATATGTTCGGCGTCCCGTTTACTTGGGAACTCTTGCGAAAAACGGAAAACCAACGTTTGCAACGGTTAACCGGCGTCGTTTTCGACGGCGTCGATTTGACCGGCGTTTCCTTTCGCGATTGGCGGCTGGAACGCGTTCGCTTCAACGCGTCGGTCGTCGGCTTGGAAACCTGCGATTTTTCCGGCGCGACGCTAAACGACGTCGTCTTTTGCGCGCCGATAACGTTCGAACAATTCGCCTCGACGCGAAGTTTCCAAAACGACGCTTTACACGACGTCGCCTTACGCTTCGGCGACCCGATTTCCGGCGCTCTTCCCCCCGAAAAACCTTTCGCTTTAAGCGGTTGGGACTTTTCCGGCAAAGACCTAAGCCGCGTTTCCTTCGGTTGGTTCGTCTCGGGCGCCGACGCCGACTTTACCGGCGCCCAACTTGGCGCTCCGTTCGACAAGATTTCGCCTCTTTTAAACAATCCGGCGCCCGCGTCTCGTCCGGCGGCGCTTCCGCTCGATATGACCGCGACGCAATTCGCTTCGACGGCAAGTTACCGCTCCGGCTTGCTTTGCGGCGTTTCGTTCCCGAACGACGTAAGCGGTTGGGACTTTTCCGATTGCCTTTTAGTCGGTTCGCGCTTCGACTCCGTTTCCTTCGCCGGGGCCGATTTTACCGACGCCGACGTCCGAGGAACGATCTTTTGGCCAAATCCCAAGGGCCCGAACGCGCGCTTTTTAACCGCGAAGCAATTCTATTCGACGCGGAGTTATAAAACGGGCGATCTTCGCGGAATTACGTTCGGCGTCCATTGCTCGCTCGCCGGTTGGGATTTTTCGAAAAAGAATTTGTCCGGCTGCCGGTTTTATTGCCCGCTCGACGGCGTCGACTTTACCGGCGCGATCGTTACCGACGCCCAATTCGAGGGGAACGCGGAACTAACGCGCAAGCAACTCGAATCGACTTGGGATTTCAAAAGCGGCGCTTGGGACGCTCGCCAAACTTATAAAACGTCGCGGGCCGGCGAACGTTGGAACAAAACGCGGAACACCCCGGCGCCGCCGTCCCCCGAAAACGATTCGAAAGCCGAGTAACGCCGACGCTCGAATCGCGCCGTTTTCCCCTTTCGCGACGCGGAAAGCGGCGTTTTTTCGTTAATTTCGGGAAAAAAGCGAAAATTTTTCGCAAAAAAGTGGGACGGAAAGCGCAAAACGTTTGCGTCGACGACGCCGATAAGGTAAAATAGAACCAACGACGCGGCGCGGGCCGCGCTCGAACGCTTTTCAACTTCCGCCCCGAAACCTCCGCTCGACGCAAACGCCAACCGACGTTTCGGCGAAATCGGCGCAACCTTCCAACGGCGCCCTTCGCGGCTCGGGGCCCCACGTTTAAGGAAAGAAACAAATGAAACGACGCGATTTTATGAAAGTCGGCGGCCTCGGCGTCGCGACCCTCGCGACCGGAACCGGTTACAAAGGCTTCTCCGAAGAAACGGCGGACAAAAACCTCCGCGTCGGCCTCATCGGGACCGGTTGGTACGGCAAGGTCGACCTCCTCCGCTTAATCCAAGTCGCGCCGGTCGACGTCGTCTCCCTCTGCGACGTCGATCAAGAAACGCTCGACGAAGCCGGCGAAATCGTCGCGTCGCGCCAAGTTTCGAAAAAGGTTCCGCGCAAGTATACCGACTATCGCAAGATGTTGGCGGAAAAAGACTTGGACGTCGTCGTTATCGGCACGCCGGACCACTGGCACGCGCTCCAAATGATCGAAGCCGTCGAAAGCGGCGCCGACGTTTACGTTCAAAAGCCGATCGGCGTCGACGTCGTCGAATGCCAAGCGATGCTCGCCGCCGCGCGCAAGCACAAGGCCGTCGTTCAAGTCGGGCTCCAACGCCGCAGCACGCCGCACTTGCGGAAAGCGAAAAGCGACTTCGTCGACTCCGGCAGACTCGGCAAAGTCGGTCAAGTCGACATTTACAGCTATTACGGCGGTCCCGGTACTTGGGTCCAACAACCGGAAACCCCGCCGGAAGGCTTCGACTTCGATATGTGGACCGGCCCGGCGCCGAAACTCCCGTATTACCCGATGATGCGTCGCCGTTCGTGGCGCAACTTCTGGGAGTTCGGGAACGGCACCCTCGGCGATATGGGCGTCCATATGTTCGACATGACGCGCTGGTTCCTCAACCTCCGCTATCCGAAACGCATCTACTCCACCGGCGGCATTTACCTCAAAAAAGGCGGCACGCCGAACATCGCCGACACGCAAACGGTCGTCTTCGACTACGGCGACCTCGAAGTCGTTTGGAACCATCGCAGTTGGGCCGAACTGACCGACGAACGCCACCCGTGGGGCGCGTACTTCTACGGCGAACACGGTCTCCTCAAGGCGAGTATTTACGGTTACGACTTCAAACGCTACCGCTCGAACGAAGTTTTCAGCGGCGACGTCGACTACGAATACGGTCGCTTCCCGGAAGAAGAACACGAACGCGACCTCGAACGTCCGTGCGCGCCGGCGATTCGTTCCCACATGCAGAACCTCCTCGACCGCATCGCCGACCGCGGCCGTCCGCGCAGCGACATCGAAGAAGGCGCCATCTCGACGATCTGCTGCATTCTCGGGAACATCTCGATGAAACTCGGCCGTTCGCTCGAATGGGACGAGGAAGCCGGGAAAGTCAAGAACGACGACGAAGCGAACGCGATGCTCGCTCGCGAATACCGCGCGCCGTGGGTTCACCCGCAAGTCTGAACTCGACGCTAACCGTCGGCGCCGACCGACTTTAAACCGCGTCGCGACCGGCGTTTAAACCGTCGCGACGCGAGTTCGGCGCTTTTGTTCGCTCCGCCGCGATTTTTTCGAACGTCGCGACGGAGCGCCGCTTTTTTCTTGACTCGCCTTTTCCGAAGGAGCCGCGATGATCGCGCTGTTTACCGAAAGTTTTCTCTTTTGGCTGCTTTGCGTCGGGTTCGCGGCGGTCTTTACCTTCGCGCTTTGGGTCGGCGCGCGACGCAAGTCGCTTTTAATACTCGGTTTATGCGCGACGTTGGCGACGGCGTTTCTCGGCGCGTTTTGCCTTTACGGCGTCGAAACCGATCGCAAAGCCGTCCGACGAACGGTCGAAGCGCTCGCCGCCGCCGTCGACCGCGACGACGTCGACGCCGCCCTCGAACACGTTTCGCCGACCGCCTTAAAAACGCGTTTTAAAGCTCGCGCTCATAT
>JAFYVO010000157.1 GCA_017549085.1 Thermoguttaceae bacterium | reverse complement strand
CCCAACGAATCGTCGGCGGAACGTCGACGAGCGTTTCGACCGAATAATCGCGGGCGTCGCGGTTCCGTTGGCCGTCGACGTCGATCGAAAGGAGGCGATAAGAGGTTAAGGCCGGAACTTTTTCCTCCGCGTCGGCGTTGCGCAAAACGGACGACGTCGGTTTCCAATCGAGTCGGAACTCGAACGTCGCGAGACGCGGATTTTCGGGGGAAATCGTCATTTTCGCGCCCTTCGACTCGTCGCCGTTCGGCAAGAAAAGCGCGCTTTCAAGGGGCGAATTCGACCGGGCGACGATCTCGACCGTCGTTCCTTCGACGGCGCGAACGTCCCCTTGGTTCGCGAAGGTTTGCGGCGTTAAACCGGTATAATCGGGAAATTTTAACGTCGTTTTTTCGACTTGGAAGCTCGGACGCGGCTTCACGTCGACGCGGGAAGTCGACGAAACGCTTTCGAAGCGCCCGCCGGCGCCGACGACGACGCGGTAAATCAACGGTTCCGAAAAACCGGCGTCCCCGTCCGGAAAGCGAGCTTCGAAGCGCGACGCGCCGATCGGCTTCATCGGGACGCGCAGGTCGACGAGCCGACCGTCTTCCGTCGAGTAAAAAATTTCGACCGGAAGGGAACCGGCGCCGTCGATTTTAGCGGTTACGTCGAGAAAATCGCCTTGGTAAACGGTCGCGTCGCCGGGGGAAACCTCTTCGAGCGCGACCGCTTGCGGACGTTCGATCGCCGCCGTCGGCGCGACGATGCGACCGACCGACGCGAACGGACTTTTCGGCGAAAAAACGGAGTAACCGCCGCAAACGGCGACGACGACCGCGAACGCGACGCCCCAACGAATCAAGCCGGAACAGTCGACGAGCGTTTCGGCGTTCGCGGACGCGGCGCGGTTCGCCGCTTGAAGCGCGACGCCGCGCAAAATCGACGGGTCGACGGCGTTAAAATCGGCGGAACCGTTTGAATCGGCGGCGTCTTGCGCGTTTTCTCCGCTTTGCCCGGCTTCTTTATTTTGCGCCTTTTGCGCTTTTTGCGAACGTTTCCGGGCGTCGGCGGCTTCGCGGCGGAGTTGGAGCCAGTTGATCGCCGAGTTGTGCGGGTCGTTCCAACTTTCTTCGAGAATCTTCGCGGCGTAAAGGGGCGCGATTTGGCGGCGCAAAATCGGAACGAGTCGGACGACGAAGTAAAGCGTCGTCGACGCGATCCAAGCGACCGCGAACAAGAGCCGTCCGCGCGGCGACAGACCGTCCGGCAAAACCCAATGGTCGAGCAAAACGCCGACGAAGAGAACGCCGAGCGCAAGGGTCGCGAACGCGCAAAACGCCGTCAGAACGTCGACGCGGCGAACGTCGGCGCGGGCTTGAGCGACGCGGTCAAGGAGCGCTTTTTCGGCGCGACGAGCGTCGGCGTCGTTAAGATCGGGCGTTCGGGAAGCGGGCGCGGGCATTCGGAGACTCCAAATCGGAACGAAAAAAAGGAAAAACGCGGCGGCGTTGAATTGAGACGCGAAAAAACGACGGAAGCGCGGAAAGCGTCCGACGAAACGGAAGCGGCGGCGGAACGTCCCGCTTTCTAACGTTTTCGCTCTTAACGATTTTATCGGATTACCGCGTTTTCGGCAAGGGCGTTTTTCGGCGCGTCGGCGATCGTTCTTTGCGGACGACGTTTTTCGACGGCGCGTCGGCGTCCGCTTAGCAAAACGGACGGGAGAACGGCGAGCGCGTTTTTTCTTTGAATGAGAACGCGAGTCGGCTTTTTCCCCTTAATATATTAATATAACGGCAAAATCGCCGTCGATGTTAACGTCGAAATCGGCGATTCAACCGGTTTCGGAGTTAACGTCGGGCGGCGACTTGAAGACGCGTCGACGGCGTTGCGGAGCGCTCGGCGTCGACGCGGGAAAGGTTGGGAGCGTTGAAACGCTCGCGAAGTTGCGGTTATTTCGCCGGTTCGGCGGCTTTCGCTTTCGCGCCCTTCGCTTTAACGAAGAGCCAAACGAGCGAACCGACCGCCGCGATCAAAAGCGGAATCGCGATCAACGGACGAAAATAAAGCCAAGCGATCGCGATCGTCGTCAACGAACCGCAAAGGGAAAGCGCGAACGAAACAAGGCCCGTTCCGAGACCGACGAGCGAACCGAGGAACGGAACGATATCGGCGAGAACTTCGAGCGGTTTGAAAATCGAGCTGAAACCAATGAACATAACGGCGAACCCGACGAGGCGCAGAATCCAGCCCATCGTCGCGTTGCCGCGCTTCGCGGAGGCGAACATCGCTTCGGCGGTTTCGATTTTGTTCGAAAGGAGCTCGACGGAGCCGGTTTTCGCTTGGTAAGGGACGAAGGAGTCGCCGTTTTGTTGCGAAACGACGCTCGCCGGGCGCGGGGCTTCGACGATTTCGAAGGTAACGCGAACGTCGCCGATTTGCGGCGCGTTCGGGTCGGCGCCGAAGTAGAAGCCGGTTTCGGTTCGTTTGAATTCCGTCGCGGCGTTTTGGGCCGGAGCGTTGACGACGATCGTTTGCGCCGGAGCGGCGGGGGCGACCGAAATCGCTTGAGCCGGAGCGGCGGGGGCGACCGAAATCGCGTCTTGCGCCGGAGCGGTCGGAGCGACCGAAATCGCTTGGGCCGGAGCGGCGGGGGCGACCGAGATCGCGTCTTGCGCGACCGTTTGCGGGACTTCGACGACCGTTTCCGCCGGGGCCGAAGCGGCGGTCGGGGCGGCGGCTTCAACCGGAGCCGAAGCGGCGGTCGGAGCGGCGGCTTCAACCGGAGCCGAAGCGGCGGTCGGGGCGGCGGCTTCAACCGGAGCCGGAGCGACGGCCGGAGCGGCTTCAACCGCGGTCGGAGCGGCTTCCGGAACCGGCGGGACGAACGCTTTCGCCGGGCCGAGACGCGAAATCAGGTCGGCGGAAAGACGGAACGCGCCGAGCGAAACGTTCGACGCGACGTATTCGGCGCCGTCGACCGGGCGCGTCGTCGGGTTTTCGTGTCCGGCTTCTTTAAAAGAACTCGAATTGATGAGTTCGGGCGACCAAACTTTTTCGTAAGTGTAAGTGGTCGTCGTCTCTTGCGAACCGCCGGAGCCGCGTTTCGTCGTCGACTTTTCGTTTTCTTGCCATTGGTACGACTCGACTTTGCGAACCAACTTGATCGCGTTGACCGAGACGCCGAATTTGAGGTCTTCGAGAACGTCGGCGGTCGCGACTTCGCCGGAAAGATGGACGAGTTTGCCGTCGTTTTGCGGGTCGACCTTCGCCGCGTCGACGGTAATAACGGCGGAAGCTCCTTCGTTCAACGCTTTAGCGCGGTTGACCGTCCGACCTTCGTTCCAAAAGAGGAGCGCGATCGAAGCGAGAACGAAGAGGAAGCCGACGAGGACGCCCTTCATCGACGAACCGAGGCGCGAACCCCACGATTGAACGGTAGTTTCGGTAGTCGACATAATTCTCCCTTTCGTCAAAAGAGGAAACAATAATTGTTGGAACGGGGAACGAACCCGAAACAACGTCGGCGAAACGCGCGAACGTCGATAAAATTCGCCCGTAATCGTTATCGTCAAAATAAGGACAAAACTTGGTTTTCGAGTCGCTTAGATGCAGTCGCGACGGAATTTTCGGTTTTAACGGCGGCGGATAAAACGTTCGCCGGGCGCGCCGCGTTCCCAACGGTAAGCGACGCGCCTTTGAATAATTCGATTTTTGGCGCGAATTTTTAAAAATCAAACGCCGAGTCGGCGACCGAGTTGGCGGCGGCGATAAAGGAAGACGACGATTCCGATCGCCAACGGCGCGAGCGGGGGCAAAATCGCCGCGAACGCCTTGTAACGCCCCTGCGTTTGGCGAACGTATTCGTCGACTTCGCGGCGCGATTCCTCGACTTTGCGGTCGAAAAGACGCTGTTTTTCGTCGAGGATTTTCGTCAGCCGTTGCTGCGTCGCGACGATCGCCGACTGGAGCTGGGCCGACTCTTCGCGTCCGAGTTCCTTTTGACCGTCGTCGCGGCTCGACAGCTCTTGAATCGTTTGCTGGAGTTTCGCTTCCTCGCGGCGGCGCTCTTCTTCAAATTCCTTCATATAAGCGATTTGCGCGATCGTCGCTTCGTCGCGGATTTGTCGGGTCGTCTCTTCGATCGCCGTCAGCGTTCGGTGTTTCGGACGGCGGT